>MWEV01000288.1 GCA_002071245.1 Deltaproteobacteria bacterium ADurb.Bin026 | reverse complement strand
GATTTATATACAGTAATTTCGGGTTTTTGTATATTAATTTCTCGCTTTGGCTTTATAGTTACATTTCTTAAAAAAATTCGACCATAGCCCTTTATCGATCTAAGTATTAGGATAGATTACACTCCCAGTCATTGCAATGTCGTACCCGGCAAAATCTTTTATGTGCGACAAAAACACTGACTGTTCGAAGGATGATAGAAAAGATTTTACAAATTGACTGCGGTAATGCTCTTCAGGGATAACCATATGAAAATGTTCATTAAATAACGGTATAAAGTCCAACCCAAGGGTGTAGGCAATGTTTCTTATACCGAATGAGACATCTGCATTGCCCTTCAGTACATGCAATCCTGCCTGGAAATGCGATTCCACCTCGTCCTTGTAACCCAAGATTTCCGATGAGTCCAACTTCTTCTCAAAAAGTAAATAGTCAAAAAGGAGCCTGGTCCCGGAACCCTTTTTTCTGTTTACAAATGTTGCCTTTTTTGAGGCAATATCCCCTATGGTTTTAATGCCCTTTGGGTTGCCTTTCTGTAAATATATACCCTGCTCTCTTACAAAAAGATGCAATACAACATGGGCATTTTTCGATAGATAACGCTCTAAATAAGAAACATTGTATTCTCTTTTTTCAATGTCCAAAATATGGACGCAAGACATGGTCGCCCCACCATTTTTTAATATTTTGAGACCGTTCATGCTGCCAACAGGCGCATAAAATATTGTAGACGCATGATTACTTGAATTATACATATCTATAATACGCCTCAGTAGTACATCGTCGCTGCCAGCAATAAATATATTCTTTTCCTTTTCAGTACTTTCCAATATCCATTTATCTATCAATTCTTTGGAGAAGGCTATTTTTCCGCCAATCTTGACATGTGGCAGCTTTGATTCCTGAACAAGCTTATAGATCTTTTTCTCATTTATTTTAAGATATTTGGACAAGTCCTTGGCAGAAAGAATCTCCATGAAATTATTATATGGAAATCGGTCAGAATTTGCAAATAAAATAATATGTAATATAATGTTATTATTAGTGATAATAAGTAATAAGCAGTTTTTATTTATAATTATTATGATTTATTATCGCAATAAAAAAGGTTATAACAAAATAAAATCTTTAATAGGGGTGTATTTATGAAAAAATTACTTTTTCCAGTCATCGCCCTATCAATCATTCTGCTGCCTTGCCTTGTTTGGGCTGAAGGAAACAAGTTTGTACTTTTATCAAGTACAATAGGCCCAATAGACTCAGGGATTGTCGAAGTACTTGAAAACAGTTTTGAAAAAGAAACCGGCATAAGGGTTAGGCATGTAGGTGCCGGTACAGGGGCAGCACTTAACATCGCAAGAAAAGGCAATATCGATCTCGTAATGGCACATGCAAAATCACTCGAAGAAAAATTCGTTCAGGAAGGCTTTGGAACAGAGAGAATAGATTTGATGTATAACGATTTCATTATTGTAGGCCCTGCTGATGACCCTGCAGGCATCAGGGGGATAAAAAGTGCTACTGAAGCACTTAAAAAAATTGTTGATAAACAGGCAATATTCATCAGCCGCGGGGACAAGTCGGGCACCCATGTCGCTGAAATGGTCTTGTGGGAAAAGGCAGGTTTAAAACCATCGGGCAGTTGGTACACGATTTTTGAAAAAGGATTTGCAGGAAACGCACCAACTCTTCGTTTTACAGACCAAAAAAAGGCATATACAGTTATTGACCGTGCCACATTTCTTGCTATTAAAAACGAGATTAAACTTGATGTACTGGTAGAAAAAGATAACGTTTTGCTGAATTATATAACCTTAATACCAGTCAATCCAAAAAAATTTCCAAAGGTAAATTATGAAGATACAATGATTTTTGTGAAATGGCTGATCTCGCCCGACAAAGGTCAGGCAGTCATAAAAGAATTTGGCAAGGATAAATACGGATGTCCATTGTTTTTCCCAAATTCGAAGGAATGGATAAAAGCACAGGAAATTAGTAAATAATAATCAAATTAAATCAAAAGGTTAAATAAATTTTGAAGGAGAACACCATGAAGCGTTTTAAAGACATATCAATTGTACTCAGTATTTTATTGTTTGTTTCGTGCCTTTACTTTGTGACTTCGGTATCAGCACAACAGAAACACATCATCCTTGCAACAACCACAAGCACACAGGATTCTGGTCTTCTCGATGTGCTTATTCCGATTTTTGAAAAAAAGACCGGGTATTTTGTTAAAACAATTGCAGTTGGTTCAGGGCAGGCAATGGCGATTGGCCAAAAGGGCGAAGCAGATGTCCTGCTTGTGCACTCACCTGATGCTGAGATTAAATTCGTCTCGCAAGGATATGGTATCAATAGAAGGCTTATCATGCATAATGATTTTATAATCGTTGGACCGGAAAAGGACCCTGCAGGCATAAAAGGCATCAAGTCAAGCGTTGATTCCTTTAAAAAAATTGCAAAATTAAATAGCCTATTTATATCGAGGGGGGATAATTCCGGAACACATGTAAAAGAAAATGTAATATGGAAGGAATCCGGTATTGACCCAACAAAAGAAAAATGGTATCAACAAACAGGTCTTGGAATGGGCCAGACCCTGAATATAGCCTCTGAAAAAAAGGCTTACACGCTTGCTGACAGAGGTACATATCTTGCGCTCAAGAAAAGGCTTGCGCTCGGAATACTCGTTGAAGGCGACTCAATTTTGCTGAATATCTATCACGTAATAGAAGTAAATCCTGCCAGGTGGACCAAAGTCAATTCAGCAGGCGGAAAGGCATTCGCAGATTTTATGGTATCCAAAGAAACCCAAGAAATTATAAAAACATTCGGTGTGGACAAGTTCGGTTCACCTCTGTTTTTCCCTGATGCAGGCAAAAAGGTAGAAGATTTAGGGAAATAAAAGATAGTTTATCTGAATTTGCATTAATTGGGAAAGGGATCTAAATAAACAATGGATCTGATTATTGAAGGGATAGTAAAGGCTTTTTTGCTTTTCTTTAGCCTTGACTCCGAAGTAATAGGAATAACGCTTTTCTCATTAAAGGTGTCGGGGATCGCTACTTTAATAAGCCTTTTTATCGGCATCTCCCTTGGCACTGCTGTTGCACTGATACGTTTTCCAGGCAAAAAGATAGTTGTGAGTCTCATTAATACCGGAATGGGGCTTCCCCCTGTTGTAGTCGGCCTTTTTGTTACAATTTTTTTATGGAGAAATGGTCCCTTTGGCTTTCTTGAAATTCTCTATACCCCTTCTGCGATGATCATAGCACAGGCCATCATTGCAACACCTATAGTAATGGGTATCACGCTCGCTTCGGTGCAACAGCTTCCGGGAAAACTGAGGCTTCAGATTATCGCACTGGGTGCAACTCGTTTGCAAATGGTCTGGACATTGATCAAAGAGGCAAAGCTCCCTCTGCTAGCCGCCGTTATGGCAGGGTTTGGAGGTGTAATTTCAGAGGTTGGCGCATCAATTATGGTCGGCGGGAATATTAAGGGATATACCCGTGTCTTAACCACTGCTACCGTCATGGAAACGAGCAAGGGGAATTTCGACATTGCCATCGCTTTAAGCATTATCCTTCTTGTGATGGCTTTTCTTGTCAATCTAATACTTACATTTGTGCAACAGCGGAAAAGGCCAAGCTGAGAAAAGAAGCACTCAGCAAATCACATAAGAAGGAGATGAAAAGAATAGTTTGAACAATTTTACGTCCATTCTTGAGGGCAGAAATCTCAAAATACAAATAGGCAACACCGTTATTCTTGATGTTCCCGAAATACGTATACAGGCAGGTGAATTTTTATCCGTCATCGGCCATAATGGTGCTGGTAAAACAACATTGCTCAAAATGTTGTGCTGTTTAATGAAAAAACCAAAAGAAGGTGAAATCCTTTTCAAGGACAGGACAATAGGTTCAGAATGCAGCCTCATGGAATACAGAAGAAAGGTTACGATGGTATTCCAAGAACCTTTACTGTTCGACACAACAGTCTATAATAATGTGGCATCTGGTCTCAAATTCCACGGCATAGAGCACTCAGATATAAACGCAATTGTCATGGAAAATCTTGAACGCTTTGGCATAAGCCATCTTAAAGGTCGTTCAGCCTGGACACTCTCAAGTGGTGAGGCAAGAAAAACCAGTCTTGCCAGGGCACTTGCATTGAAGCCAGAGATACTTTTCCTCGATGAACCCTTTGCTTCTTTAGACCCCCTCGCAAAAGACATTCTTTACAGTGACCTTGAGAGGGTTTTGCCAAAATCAGGACTGACTGTGGTCTTTGCTACACATGATTATGGAGACGTGCTGAGACTCTCTCACAGGGTAGCTGTAATGGAAAATGGTAAAATTATTCAGATTGAAGACCCAGATACAGTATTAAAGCACCCTGCAAACAGTTTTGTATCTTCATTTTACAGGTTAAACAGGACCTGATATTAGACAAAAAGGTATTTGAGCATACGCTTCAGCATCTCTGCACCTTTTATCTCTGTTTCAAACAAAGGAATCGTCGCCCTTACCTTATCACCGAATATATCCCATATTTCCTTCATATGGTCTTCCTGCATCGCCACCCGATGGCGAACAAATTCCGCCGCATTTTCACCGACCTGTTCTTTCTGAATAATCCCGTTGACTATCACACCGCCTACTGGGATACCAAATTCATAAAACCAGTTTATAAATCTCGTTATAACCGCAATAGGAAGGCTTTCGGGAAGCGTTGCAAAGAAAAAGGCGGTCAGTCTATCGTCTGTAAGAAGACTCTGCGCCTTTGCCATCCTATCCTTAAATCCAAGCAGATATGTCAACAACGGATCTTCTTCATTTTTCTTTGAAAAGGAAAGAAGCTCCTTTAAAGATTTTGCCTCTTCTCTGCTTTTGAGCATCTTTTCTACCCACAGCGAATACACCTTGGACATACCGAGAAGGCGTCGTGCATTTGCGGTTGGGGCTGTATCGAAAACGTAGAAGTCGTATTCATCCTTGAACATAATGTCCGTCATGTTTTCGAACATAGCTGATTCCTCAAAGGCTGGATTCATGGTGGCAGATTCGATGAAATCATCTGCCTTGGTTGATAGGTCTGCAAACTTAAGAAACCAGTTGATCTTTTCACGTATCTCCTGTTTTGAACGGTCTATAGTATCCTTTGTATCTATCTCAAAGGCATAGCATAGAGATTCATCACACACCGTCACTGCCTTACCGAACACATCCTGCCCGTAAAGGTTCGAGAGGCTATGGACAGGATTTGTTGAGGCAAGCAGCGTCTTTTTCCCCTGTTTCGCAGACCATAAAGCAGCCGTTCCTGCAAGTACGGTCTTCCCCACCCCTCCTTTTCCACCGAAAAAAATATATTTAAGGTTAGGGTGGTCTTCCATATATTTAGTCATGCTTACAGTAATCTGATCCATCAGGGACTCCTTAGCTCACGGTTATATTTACATGTCTCCAAACATTCTGTTTGCCAGTTTTTCGATCATCTCAAGCCCTGTTACATCCCTATCCATCTCGGGAACATAGGCAAGTATCTGATCCTTGAAGGTCTCATCAATAACCTTCAAATATTTTTCTTGCATGACAAGACGGTTCTTGAGATATTCCGGAATGTCCTGTTGCTTCAATGTATCGGACAAAACCCTGTTTACCACATAACCGCTTAAAGGTACTTCAAATTTTGCAAATAACTCTGCGGCCTTCAACGTATCGGTAATTATCATCTGTTCAGCAGTAATTACAAAGAAAAATGCGGTCTTCGTCTTGTCGGTCAAAATGCTGGAAGATTTATTTATCCTCTCCTTAATATAGAGGAGTTCATTTAGTATGGCGTCTTCATCAAGTTCTTTATCTCTTCGCATGACAGCAGCAACTTGGTCATATTCCCTCATCTGTTGACGTAAGTTTGTTATTTTGTCGATCCATTCGTCATAAACAGATGCCATACTCAGGTAATAAAGTGCATGTCCCAGAGGCACAAGGTCATAAATATAATAGTCGTATCCGCCCTTAACAACAATATCAACTACTTCATCAAAAATCGCGCTTTCTTCCATGGCTGGTTCGGCGGCTGCAGCCTGGATATAACTTTCGATCTCCTCGGGTATTGAATCCATTCCATACATATCGAGTATCTTTTGTCTTATCTCCTGCTGGTATTCTTTGATCCGACGGTCTGCATCTATCTCCTGGGCATATAGGTTAGGCATGATCTCCGTTGGTCCCTTGCCGAATATATCCCTTTTGAATATATCGCTTAAAGATGCCTGCGGGTCGACGGAAAAGACAAGAACCCGTTTACCATTCTTGGCAAGATAAAAGGCTGTTGCAGCAGAAAAGGTCGTCTTTCCCAAACCTCCTTTGCCACCAAACATGATGTAACGTCTGTCTGGATACTGTTCAAAAATTTTTTTAAGTGAAATAAGAACCACCCCTTTCATTTAGATTCGGGCAACAAGCGTTCAGTGGTCGTTGGGTCGAGCAAAACTGCTCTAACCTTCGAACCATAGAATCTCGAACCCTTTATTTCTATGCAAGTGCATCTGTTAAGTCTTTTTCCCTCAGCATTCTCCTTTTCCATGTTGAAATCTGGGGAACAACATAAGGCAGCAACCTCAAAGAATAGTAAGGCGGCAGTATTGGAACACCCAGCATGTCGCCCATAGTAATGAGGATAAAAAGATGCTCCATATTTGCCCTTGATTTTAATGCAAATCGTGCTGAATCATGGGCAGCAACTCCATACACAAATTCTTTAACTGCATGAAAAAAACCACCTTTCTTCTTTTCTCCATCTCCCATAAATTTAACTCCTTTAGCGTATTATTTCAGTTTATGGTTAGTATACATCGTTCCACATCATTTTTATGCTTTTGCAGCTACCGACGCCTGGTTTTTTATTGTCCTATAACGGTTGAACGCCTTAATTCCTTCCCATCCCAATACAAATGCAGCAGCAACAAGAAAAAGCCCAACAAGCCCCATCAGGGTATTACCTATAAGGTCTTGTCCCTTCACTGCACCCGAGAGAACCTTCTGAAGCAGATTGTAAGATGTAAATAAAAGTGCTGCTATAGTGGTTATAAACATAAATATCATTGGCCAGAATACCCATGCGACAGGTTTACCTTCGGACATAAGCCAAGCAGTCATAAGCATTAGGGCAAGGGAAGCCATCAACTGGTTCGCACCTCCAAAAAGCACCCATAGATATTGCCACCAGCCTGTGAGAACAAGTAATATACCGAGTATGCTGGCAATAAATGTTCCCACATGTGCATTTCTGAAAATCGGGCTTACGTCACTTAAGAGTTCTGATGTGGCAACCCTCATGAATCTTATGACAAGTTGCATAATCGTAACCGCAAGCACTACCATCATGACACTACCATAAGAACGACCCAGATTGGCAGGAAGCCCTAGCGCACCGAGGAATTTCGAAACTCCTCCCGCAAAAATACCGCCAGGACCTTTTACGATAGCCGCCCCATATTCAGCAGGCGAAGCATAGATTGTGCCCGCAATAATTAATGCAAAAACGGCAAGCATCATCTCAACAAACATAACACCTGCTCCAACAGGACGGGCATCCAACTCGTTTTCAAGCTGTCTTGCCGTTCCAGAACTCGATACTATGCTGTGCCAACCAGAAATAGCCCCGCAGGCAATAGTGACAAACATAATTGGCCAGATAGGCCCAATCTTTATTGAAAAATTTGTATAGGCCGGTAAAGTAAAATTGGGATGCAATATAAATACACCGATAATTCCAAAAAATAGACCGAGAAAAACGATATAAGAGGCAACATAATTTATAGGAAGTGCAAAACGCCATATTGGTAAAACCGCAGCGAAATAACAAAATACAAACGCTGCAATAGTCCACAAAACCCTGCTGTTGGAAAGGTCTGTACCAAGAATTTTATCAGAAGGGGCAACGGTTCCCAGCCATATGCCTACCAGAGCAATAATAACAGTGATTGCGGTCGTAAGAACTATATCCTTTTTCCATCTGTAAATCATATGACCGGCAAGAATACCGCCTAACGTTAGAAAAAGCCATGCCATCGGTGCAGCCTTCAATGTTATGGCAGTACTCACAACAACATTGCCAAATGCCCCTGCGATAAGAAGCAGGTAAAAATAAATAAACGAAAGTAGTATGACTCTCGCTCTCGGCGATATTAATCTGTGGCTTAGCCCGCCAAAGGAAGCACCATCGTTGCGCATAGCGATCATTGCGCTTGAGTAATCCTGAACCCATCCGATAAATAAAGAGCCTCCAAGTATCCATAACAGTGCAGGGAGCCATCCCCACTGTATTGCAATGATCGGTCCTATTATCGGGGCAGCACCTGCAATTGACTTGAATTGATAACCAAAAAGAATGTTTTTGCTCGTCGGCATAAATTCAACCCCATCCATATACATCTTGGCAGGGGTCATCCTTTTGGAATCTGCTTTTAACACCTTTGAATCTATGTGTTTAGCATAAAAACGATAGCCGACAAAAGCCACAATAAAACCTAAAACCAATACAAAGATTGAATTCATGTTGTGCCCCCTTCCCCTCAAAGATTGAAGACATCTGCTAGATCGATTATTTTCTATAATTAAAAAAATACTATTGTCAATTAAAATATAGTGTTGTGTGCAAACAAACGATTGTTTTTAGAAATTGACAACCGCACGTATTCCTGTTAAAGATTTTGTATGAATAAACATTTAAATTTCAAGGCAGATCTGTGTACTACGGCCATGGGTATTATGCCCCACGAGAATATTGACGATGCTCTAAACCTTGCCTTTACTTTGGATATTCCCTTTTGGCCACAATTGCCACGACTTTCATTTTATGAAGATATGTATGTTCAGGCAATGGAGAATTTTCCGGGGGTAATAGTCGATGAAAAAAACACGAGGATTTATATTGATACAAACAAATTTATGGACGATATCCCCAATTATCTTGAAAACGAAGATAATCCAAGTTTTTTCAGGCTGTCTGAGAGATATTCGTCGGTATACAAAATATTTCTGTCAAAAGAAATCTCCCACTTTGCAGCAATCAGAGGACAAATAATAAGTCCGATCAGCCTCACATTAAAAATTGTTGACGAGAATGATAAGCCTATAGTTTATAATGACGAGATTCGTTCCCTAATGTTCTCATTCATACAGAAAAAGGCAAATTCGCAGTTTAGGGAACTGAAAGAAAAAAACGTGAGGGCATTTGTCTGGCTAGATGACCCCGGTTTAGAGTATATCTTTAATGCCATGTGTGGATATGATAGCATTAAAGCAAAAAAAGAATTGACAGATTTCTTTGACGGCATCGAAGGCCCTAGATGTTTACATCTGTGTGGGCGGCCTGATTGGGATTTTCTGCTGTCGCTGAACATTGAGATACTTTCAATAAACGCTTATGCACACGGAGACGTATTTGCAACATATCCAAACGTTAAAGATTTTTTAGAAAAAGGTAACATTATAAGCTGGGGGATTGTACCAACTTACTTTGAAGAATTTTATAATGAGAATGTTACAACCATTACGAAAAGACTCGAGGCAATCTGGAAAATACTCGAAAAAAGAGGCCTTGATTTGGACTTAATTGTTGAAAACAGTATGCTTGCTCCGGCCACATGCAACCTTCTTAACCCCGACAAAACAACAACGGTTGAAAAATCATTCGGATTGCTCACCGACCTCTCCAACCACTTGAAAGAGAAATATCTGTGAGAATGATATTTCCAACTTTCAAGGCTAAGCCATTGAAAACTAAAAAAATAGTTCATCTAAATCTTCATAATATTTCTATTTATGTTATATTTGTGTTTACCTTGAAGTTAGAATTTTGTTTAACACATCGCACAACACGCATAACGGAATATAAAGGATAATTAAATGAAAAAAATCCACATCGTATGCAAGAAGAAAAAGGACGATGCAATAAGGCTTGCAAGAAAAATTATCGATGAATTCGGAAAGAACAACGATATCTATCTCGATGAAGAGTCTGCCCGTTCCATCAGGTACGAAAAGCAAATAGAAATTGAACATATCGGAAAAAACGCAAACTTCATAATAGTACTAGGGGGAGACGGTACCCTGTTGAGCGTTGCAAGACATGGACGAGAAAACAACGTACCGATACTTGGGGTGAATCTCGGCAGCCTCGGCTTTCTTACAGAGATTTCTGTTGAAGAATTACCAGCTTTAATAAATGAAACACTAAACGATAGATTCGACATCTCAAAAAGGATTATGATAGATGTCAGCGTAAATCGTGAAGGAGAAAAGGTCTTTGAATTCAGCATCCTGAATGATGCGGTCATAACCAAAGATGCCCTTGCAAGAATTTTCGACATAGAAACATATGTTAACGATGACTATCTTGCTACATACAGGGGCGATGGCCTTATACTGTCAACACCAACAGGTTCCACGGGTTATTCGTTATC
>MWEV01000287.1 GCA_002071245.1 Deltaproteobacteria bacterium ADurb.Bin026 | reverse complement strand
CACATATGATGTTCTGTCCGCAGCAGGGTTGTACTTAAGGCTTTCTTTGAATTTGGCGATAGCCTCAGTCACCTTCTTTTGGTTGTACAATGCTATACCTTCATTCCATAGCTTGTCTGATGCGTCCTTGTTGGCCTTTTCTTTGGCTACTCCTATCTCAAGGTCCTGGATGTATTTAACCCTTTCTGGTGTGCTCTGGTATTTGACGCTTTCTTTGAACTTGACTATAGCTTCGGTCACCTTCTTTTGGTTGTACAGGGCTACACCTTCATTCCATAGCTTGTCTGATGCGTCCTTGTTGGCCTTTTTTTCCTTGCCCTGTTTGAGTGTTTTTTCAGCCTCAATTACAGGTGGATACTTGGGATGAAGCTTTACTACCTCAGCAAATTCCTTTTCTGCATCTGTGATTCTGCCCGCATCAACATAACCTTTTATATTGGCAAGGCGCACTTCAACTGTTTTCTTTTCGTTTTTCCATTGCTCAAAAAGCCTTTTTGCTTCTACATTTTGAGCGTCTTCCCTGATTACCGATTCTACAGATATTATCCCTTCGTCGAGCTTACCCTTGGAAACAAGGTCTTTTGCTGCTGCAAGCCTTGCAGACATCTCCTTTTTTTGAATATCGAGGGCATCTTTTAATTGTTTTTCCGCATCCACCACTGGCTGGTACTTGGGATGGATTTTTCTGGGTTCAGTAAGTTCTTTTTCTGCATCAGCAAATTTCTTTTCATTTATATATTTCTTCAGCTTTGCAATATTTGTTGCAATGAGATCCTTTTCCTTTTTCCATTTGCCGGCAAGCGTCTTTGCCTCGGTATTTTTGTCATCAAGTCTCACAGCCTCATCTACAAGGGACATCCCCTCGTCAAGTTTTCCCTTGGAAACAAGGTCTTTGGCATTCTGAACCTTCTCGTATGCCTCTTTACTCTTCTTTGACCCGCTTATCTGTTCGGCTGATACGGAAATCGTTACAGATTGCGATGCCTCACCCAGGCCGGCGCCATCGGCATTGCTTACTTGCACTTTAACCGTATATGTCCCTGTTTTTCCACAATTGAGCTTGATCTCGCTGCCTATGCCAGGAAGACCACAACTTCCTGAGGGGTCTATCGTCCACTTGTATCGCGGTGATTCAGGCTGCGGGGTTATGTTTGCCTTCATGAATATATCACGGTGTACGGTAAACTGGTTTGGTTTCAATTTAACCATGCCACAACTCTGGGCGCGTCCAAGCTGTGTGTCGCATTGCCATATCTCGGGCGGTGATTCAAGGTATCTTGGCTCGCTGATGCTTACCTGGTATGACTTGGGGGTGATTTTTGCATCGGCAGATCCAAGATCATAGCCCCCTACTTTTGCCTTTCCGTGCACTGTAACCGTAACAGGTTTATTGTTTTTCGGTTTGAATGAATATGCACGGTTATTTTGCACGTTTGGTACAGGTCCAGGACTTGTCGCATCCCCTTTTATCTCCCACCAGAAGGATATGATGTCGTCGTTCATTGCAGGTTCTTCTTTTACAGTTAATTTGACCGTTTCACCAATAAGAGGTGTGTCTTTGTCAGCTTTCAAAGAAAGTTTTGGAGTCGTTACCACAATGGGTATCTGTTCGGATTCTCCTATTGTTGTTTTTCGACCATCAATCTCCTTCAAAACTGTAACCCATACAGGAATTGTTCCCATCTTTCCAAATGTTGCCGTATTTCTACTCTGTGCACCCCCCTGGGTCTCGAATTTCGGATTTTTGGGGTCATCTCCGAACGTTGCATCAGGGTTGTGTTCCCACAAATAATAAAACGTTCCGCTTGCCGGTTTATCACCAGATAGCACCTCTGCAAGAAATGTTGCCTTGCTGCCGATGGGAAGCCTGTTCTCTTTGGGATTTTCCTTTGTAAGTTTTACCTGCATGGCATTACATTTTATGGTAAGCGAATCTGAGGCTGTGTTTCCGTCCTGATCCGTCACTGTAACACTTGCGGCGCATGTAGTACATTTTCTTGTATTTACCACTTTGGCTGTATTGTCTTTAGGATCCTCGGCACAGCCGCCCCAACTCCATGTATAGCCTCCTGTTCCTTCAGACGTCTCTGCAGTCAGGTTTATAATATCGCCGAAATCAGCAGGATTTTTTGAAGCCTTTATCTTCACGGCAAGGGGCTTTGAGTGTTTTTTATTCTCTTCCCTTCTAACCTTATCCGCACTTGCCGGATCATATGTCCCTTTTCCATATGCACCTTCCCAACAGCCTTTGGCACAATCATTGGGTGCACCAAAATGATGCCTTCTTGTATTGCCGAATGCGCCTGCACCACCGAAACAGGGGCCGCTACTCGGTGTTTCGGGAATGGATTTTCCCTCAGGGTCATACCATACACCAATATGCCCTGCCCACCCGCCTCTATAGCACGACCTGCACAGACAGTTCAAATAGCTGTTTCGCTTTTCCTCTTCGGAAGGAGGCGGTGTACAGTTCTGCTCAAGAACAGGCTTCTGTTTTTCAACACAACCAAAGGGTTTTGAAGCAATAACCATTCTCGTCTGTTTCTTGGTAGACCTGCTGCACTCACCCCATTCGCTGTACTCATATGAACAAGTTGGTGGTTGTTTTATAATATCTGTTTTTCCATCTTTTTCCTTAACGACTTTTTCTTTATCTTTATCCTTATCTTTATCTTTTTTAGAGACAGATACTGTAACACGCCTTATATCGGTAGCCACAGGAAATTCAGTGCCTCCTGTTACGACATAAAGTATTGCCTTTAGTGAGTATGTTCCTGGCTGACCAGGGACAAATGAAAAATTCTCCCCTGTACCTACAACCTTTCCGGTATTCTCAAGTACCCATTCAACACGGGCTGCCTTCCTTGCCGTTGTATCGGCCTTGATATCAGCCTTTAGTGTTACCGTTTTATCGGTCTCACCCTGTGAATCCCCCGATATATTAATAGCCGGCTTCCACAATGATGTTACGTCTATAGTCTTTTTATCCCTTGCAACCTCAAATTCAGTTCCAGATGTCTGCAAAGAAACCTTGACTTCAACAGTATGTTTACCGACATCCTTAGGTACAAACGACGCTGTTGTGGCACTGCCTTTCTGTACAAGCCCACCATTAACAAACCACTCAAGGCTAAGAAGAGGCATCTGGGTCTTGTCAGCAATAACATCAGCAACCATATTTATTGCAGTCCCTGTGGTGCCAGTTTCAGGAACTTTCAGCACTACTGTTGGTTTCCATACATCAATCACAATAACCCTCGTCTCTTTTTTTCCTACTTCAACGAGCCTCTCCGGGGTCTGTCTCAAATCCGCCATACTAACAATGACTGCAAGTGTATGTTCCCCCACTTTGTCCGCCTTTATTTTTATAAACGGCGTTACCCATTGGGGGACAACCTTACCGTCAATAACCCATGAATACCGCAACTGTTTAACCACTGCATCAGGAACACCGCCCATGGGCTTGGGTTCCTCCCCCTCTTTTGCCTTGGGTCTTGCCTTGATCGATACGGTTGCATCAAACTCCTGTCCTTTTTGTACCTCTTTAGGCACCTTAACATCTATCTGGAAATCCATATCATAACCGTACATATCACGGAATTTCTGCCACAACTCAGGGCATGTCTTTCTTGCATTTGAAAGCTGTGCATCAGCATTGCTTATGATATCGTTGATATCTCTTTTGGCAAAATATTCCCAGGCATAAACCTTGTTTTTCTGCAGATACTGCGCTGATTCCTTGACCTGCTGGAAATAAAGACTGGCATATTCACATCGATAGATATTCCTGTATATTGCTGCATCAAACTCGCCCTCCAGTCTCCCCTTCTTTATGAATTCAAGATTTCCACGTATATTAGACATTTCCTGAAAACCCCTTGCAAATTCACCTGCCATGGTTAAATCAAGCGAAGGTTCCGAAAGAAGCGGAACCTCACCTGTCAGGGGTCTCGGTGAAAGCGCCTCTCCAGTATGCGATATAGCCGTATCTTCAATTGCCTTTCTTATCTTTACAACACTGCGATAAGCGTCTATAAATGCATCGAGCGTCTTTTGCATTTTAAGTTGCCTGTCATGGGTTAGATCAGCTCCGAATGCCGCCTTCCATGCCTTTGCAAGAATATTGTAGCCCGCAGCCGTCTCAAAGGCGGCACTGCCTGCATCCAGTATCTGCAAATCTTCGAAGTGCTTTTGGAGTTCTTCAAGCAGGGGTTTGTATTTTTTATCTCTGATTTCCCGTTCCGCCCTTTCTCTGATTTCCAGGGTTCTCACAACAGCATCGAGAAAGGCCTCTTTGGTTTTTATACGCCATTTCTCACGATTCCAGTACATGTGGGCAAGCGCCCTTACCTGTGATTTATCCAGATTAGATGCCCATTCAGGAACAGTTATATTTTCAAAACTGCCGAAATCTCCAGGCTTCACCCCTACCCTTTCGGCCCACTTTCCTTCATCGGGCAGTTTAAACGAAAATGCAGATGCAAAATCAGCAATCGCCTGATCGTATTTTCTGATATTTGCGGCTGCATTGTTAAGAGGCCCGTCTTCCTTGAATATGCCCACATTGCCATTGACAACCGTTTCCCGTACCACCCGTCTTACCGTGTGCTTCATAAAAACGTTTATGCCACCGGCGGCCTCACCTATGTATCCTTTTGCCTTTATTGCGGCACGGGCAATCATATCCTGGAGTTCCTTACTGCCACCTTCCTGGACAAAAAGCCAGTAATAAAAGTCATTCATATTATTGCTTTGTGGATCTTCATCCACATCGATGTTCATTTTGGGGAAAGGGGGCATCTTTGCAGGAAACTCTTGTTTTACAACATCGGCAGACCATTGGGGACTGTCGCCTATCTTGATGAGCTTACCATCTTCATTAAATCCATCGGGCGTAGAAAGAAAGTACAGGGCATCCAACTGATTATCAAAAGAAAGCGTGGCCGCTATATTTGCTATTGTTGTTCCTATGGCGCCCACCATATCGGGCAGCATAATCTCGGGAACAAAGAGCATGAGCAGTGCCTTTTCGTAGGCTTTCAGTTTTTCTATACCCTGCGGCATAGCATAGGCATTTCCAAAAGCACCTACAATCATGGCTGGTGGCCAGAATGTTATGATGGAATGCACAACCCCGGCCGCAACCTCTTTGTTATCCTTTGCATTCATTGCAAGATCCACCATAGACGCAGCCATGGCAAGATCACCTGCCCAGGCTATAATAAATTTGGGTCCCTGTGTTCTCCAGCTATGAGCATCTGTGTATTCCCATATGAAATTGGATAGAGAATTCCATACCCCTGGTTCAGGCTCTCCCAAAAGTGGAGTTCGTTCTGCCGCTTCAAGCATTTTTCCCGTGCGCTCAAGTACGCTCTTGCCCATATCCGTTTCTTTGAGCAGGTCAATTACTCTCTGCCGTGCTTCAGGTCTTGATTTGAGCAGCTTTATAAGTGCTTCGTATGCCTTGGGATGTTTTGAAGCCAATTCATGCATAATCTCAACCTCAAGAATGGATCTGTTCACCCAGTCCATGACCTCGCCCTTCATTCCTTTTTCGCCATAATGGTCACTTATGTTTTTGAGTTCCCTGTAGAAATCCAAAAGGGCTTTGGCTCTTTGTTCGGATGGGGCATTTATAATCTCTTGAATATGATAGAAATGGGCAGCAACCGCCTGTTTTTTCATTAATTCAACCATCTTTTCCCTGAATTTGGTCTGCGACTTGTCGTTCGGGTCCATCATGCTTTCTATAGGGGCTGCCTTTGCCCTGAATTCAACCGCCGCCGCTTCTATTTCGTTTAGTATTCCCTGCAACTGTTCCGCCTGCCCTTTTGTCCACAACTCAGGATCATCGGGCAACTTTGACCTTGCTACCGCAAAGGAACGCTTATGGGCGGACAGTTTTATCTTGCCCTTCTCATAATCCGCCAACGCCCTCATCAATGCCCTGTCTTCTGCTGTAAGAAGCCTATCGTTGTTCCATATTGGGGCGGTCCTCATTCCTTCAATAAAAACCTCGCTGCTTCGAGCCGCCTGTTTTGCAATCTTTGCAAATGCCTCCTGGGGTGTGGTTGCATCGGCAACCTCTGATGTATGAAAAATCATATCAAGGGACGCGGTGGCGGCATCTTGCCTGTTGAATCTCGCCCCTTCCTTAAAGATCTTGTAAGTACCCGGAATTTTCTCGCCGGTTGTTTCTATGACGCGCTGTATCTCCGTCGGTGATAACCCCTTGCGCAGCTTTCCTGTTTGAGCATCAGCCAGTTGAGGATAGTACCTTACAAGCAGGCGCTCATGCATTGTTGCAAAAAGTGTTTCAGGAACATGGGAGATATCT
>MWEV01000286.1 GCA_002071245.1 Deltaproteobacteria bacterium ADurb.Bin026 | reverse complement strand
AAGATGCAAGCGCTTACAGGGTGATGATCTCAAAAGACAGTGAAGGAAAAGACCTCTATCAAGATAGGATAATCAAATCAAATGAAGCAATACATATCAATACTATCCCTGACGGCCAATACTATCTGTTTGCGCAAAGTATCGATAATATAGGGCTTGAAGGTCCTCCATCCGAGGCATTTCCTTTTGTTGTAAAAAAGGAAGATCCGCCAAGGCCTTTCCGCGCAAGTGCTTTGAGAAAAATACAATACGGTCATTACGAAACATCTTTTCATCCCCAGAACCTGGGTGCGACAGCATTTGCAAAACACGTGCATGACCGCTCAAAAACTGATATCACAGTTGAAGTTTTCCCATGGGGGCAGCTTGGCGCCGAACGTTCTATGGCCAATCAGGTCAAGCATGGAACACTACATATAGCTGCCGTTGCTGCAGATGTTCTTGGAGATTTTATCCCGGAACTAAATGTCCTTGAACTGCCTTTTATTTATCCTGACAGGGCAACTGCCCACAAGGTACTTGATGACAAAGAAGTGAAAGAAAGGATCGAAACATTATGTAATGCAAAGGGTTTTGTGTTTATAGGCTATGCAGAATCCGAACTCAGAGATTTAACCAATTCACGAAGACCTATCAAGACCCCTGATGACTTGAGGGGATTGAAGATAAGAACGATGCAGTCACCGATATTTATTGATACCTTCAAGATACTCGGCGCAAATCCGACATATATCCCATCACAGGAAATATATTATGCCATCCAACATGGTATGATTGACGGTCAGGATAACCCCCTTTCAACATCAATGCTATTAAAACTTACCGATATCAACAAATATGCAACATCGTTGAATCACATCCTTACGGTTCGTCTTGTAGTGGTAAACAAAAAATACTGGGAATCATTATCTTTAGAACAACAGAAGATTTTTAAAGAGGCGGCTGAGATTCAGGCAAAAACCATAAGGGACGAAAACACAAAGCTTATTACTGATACCTTCTTAAAGGCAAAGACGCAGGGCGTTGAGATCCATGCCCTAACCGCTCAAGAGAGGGATGCGTTTAAAAAGGCAGTAAAGCCTATTCTGGAAAAATACAGGATAATTTGTGGTGCAGATTGGTATGACTTTTATGTGAACAAAATCAATTACTATTCCGGCAAGAGATAAGTAAGCGCTTACATATAAAATCTCCACTTGCAGAAACAGTCTGCCGGATGGTCAGGCGGTGCAAAGATACACTCTACTTTGATGTCTTTGTCCACTGCATGCGCAAATGATTCAAATTCCTTAAGGTGCATATTACGACAAAAGAATTCGGGCAGACCCTGTTTTACCCGCGCTACCTGTGTAATACACTGAGGTACGGTTAAAATTACCTCATCCTCCATCTCTTCAATACAATATCCCACAATCATTGTCCACGGACAATACTGCATCGCCTTTACAAATCCCTTCAATCCTCGTTCCTTGATTTGAAACCTGTGGATGATGTCTTTTGCCGACATACCGGCAATCTTATGCCAAACTGCCTCGTCGAGGTGTTCCGCCGATGGCCTGCCACACTTTTCCTCCACATAGAGAAACCAGAAACCATCCACAACCCTATAATGCCATAGAAGAAACCCTATGTAGCTTTTAAGCTCCTTTTTATCTGAGTGTTTGAGTATGCCTATGTCCATAATCTGCCTTTAAAAATATTTTTTATTCAGAACACACAGATTATCATACTGTCATCCTTTTATCGAGAGATCTGTACTGAATTGCCTCGGCAAGGTGTGATTCCTCTATGTGTTCTTTTGCCTCGAGGTCTGCTATTGTGCGGGCAACCTTAAGTATCCTGTGATAAGCACGCGGCGAAAGGCCAAACTTTTCAACTGCCTTCTCAATTAAGGACTTCCCGCCCTCATTCAAAATACAGTATTTTTTTATTAATCTTGGTGGCATATGGCTGTTTGAATATATCTTTTTCCCGCTGAATCTCTCCCGCTGAATGCTACGTGCATTGATTACCCTTTCCCTGATTGTTTCAGACGACTCTTCTTCCTTTTCGACAGAAAGGTCTTTTATCGCAACAGGCGGCACTTCGATATGTATATCCATCCTGTCAAGAAGAGGACCCGAAACCCTTGACCTGTATTTGCGTATTTGCGTAGCGCTACAACTGCATGCCCTACGCGAATCACCCCAGTACCCACAGGGGCATGGATTCATCGCTGCAATAAGCATAAATCTTGCTGGAAACGTTATTGAGTGTGTAACCCTTGAAATTGTTACATACCCATCCTCGAGCGGTTGCCTTAAAGAATCGAGTACGTTTCTTCTGAACTCCGGAAATTCATCGAGAAAAAGAACGCCGTTATGTGAAAGGCTTACTTCACCTGGTTTTGGGATGTGGCCGCCTCCGATAAGTCCCGCATCTGATATTGTATGATGAGGCGCCCTGAAAGGCCTTTCCATTATAAGGTATCTGTGTGCATTCAAAAGACCGGCTATGCTGTGAATCTTTGTCGTCTCGATCGCCTCTTCATAGACAGGTGGAGGAAGAATCGTGGGTATCCTCCTTGCAAGCATAGTTTTACCTGAGCCCGGAGGGCCAATCATCAGAACATTGTGTCCACCGCTTGCAGAAATTTCAAGGGCACGTTTTGCCTGGGCCTGTCCTTTTATATCTGAAAAGTTGAGTCCATCTGTTTTTGCATACCGATCAAGAAGGAGATCGCTTTCAGAACTAAACACCTCGAGTTCCTGTTCTCCTCTGAAAAAATGTACTATATCGAGTATATGCGTTGCACCATGCACCCTGACACCCTGAACAACGGATGCCTCTTTCCCGTTTTCTCCAGGCACAATCAGATTTTGGATGCCTTCCTTCTTTGTAAGCATCGCAATCGGCAATACGCCCTTTACACCCTTGATCCGTCCGTCAAGGGACAGTTCGCCTGCAATCAAGTACCCTTTTATCTTTTCTGCGTTTATAATACCCATAGATACAAGAATGCCAGTAGCGATGGGAAGGTCAAAAGATGAGCCTTCCTTTCTTACATCTGCTGGTGCAAGGTTTATTGTAATGCGGTCGTTAGGGAATTCAAAGCCGGTATTTTTTATAGCCGCCCTTACCCTTTCCTTGCTTTCTTTTACAGATGTCTCGGGCAAACCGACAATATTAAAGGCAGGCAACCCAAAAGATATATCCACCTCTACATCTATTTTTATCCCGTCGATACCGTAGATAGTAGCTGTGGATATTTTCGAAATCATAATCCCCCCGGTTTATTGTAACAGTCGTCTTACTATCTCTCTTACTTCCTGAACCCTTTCAACGCTACTCACAAGAACACCGTTTTTTGAGACAACAATTACGAGATTTGAAACACCTATTGTACCTGTTACAAAACCTTCCGTTATTATCACACAATCTTTCGTATCAACATTTATCACGTGACCTTTTATACAATTACCGTTCGAGTCAGAACTCATAACCCTGGAAATAGAGGACCACGTTCCAACATCGTCCCAGATAAACTTAGCAGGCACCATCAAGACATTGTCAGCCTTTTCCATAAGCCCATAATCGATAGACTTTCTCTGGATGCCTTTATATATGGATTCTATCTTCACTGAATCATTCGACGAAATGGCATCCTTCAATTTCAATAAACAAGTATATAGCCCCGGCATGAACCTTGCGATGCCGTCGATTAAAACCCTTGCCTGCCAAACAAAAATGCCACTGTTCCAATAATAATGCCCATCTCTTATATATGTTTTCGCTGTCTCCACGTTCGGCTTTTCAACATACCTGTTCACCTTGTAACAGATTTCCCCTTTAATGTCTTGCAATATTTCGTGGGCGTTTATGTAGCCATAACCTGTTTCAGGACGTGCAGGCGTGATACCTATAGTAATTAGGTAATCGCCAATTGTTGCACACTTTGCGGCCACATTAATTGTTTCGACAAAATTTTCACTATCAGGTACATATTGGTCGGCAGGCAGCACAACCATGACAGCATCTTTATCCCTCTTCAATAGCATAAGCGCTGAGTAGCCTATGCACGCTGCGGTATCCCTTCCTTCTGGTTCGACAATAAAATTTTCATCAGGTAATGTTTCAAGCTGTTTTTTTGCAACATCAAGGTGATTTTTGCCCAGAACAACAAAAATTCTGTCAACAGAGGATATGCCGGTTGCACGCTCAGCAGTCATCTGTATAAGTGTACGATCACCCATAACCTTAATGAATGGTTTTGGTTCTGATTCAGTGCTCAATGGCCAGAACCTTTCGCCTTTCCCACCTGCCATAATAACAACGTATATATGTTTGTGCAATTCTGGATCTATCATACTGGATTTTAAGTTAGAATCCTCCTTAACTGACATCTATAGTATTCTATATATTTTTCAATATCTTGGGTAATATGTCCGATGCAGAGCCTTTAAAAAACATATCTGTAATTGATGACGTGAAAGGTGTACTTTCAGGGTTTATCTCTATTATCGTCGCACCCATAGCCTTAGACGTGTAAGGAATTTCAGCCGCAGGGTACACTACACCGGAAGTCCCTATAATTATCATTACCTTGCATTTATTTGCCTCTTCGTTTGCCCTGACCATTGCAAGCATCGGGATACCTTCTCCAAAAAACACCACATCAGGTTTTAAGGCACTATTGCACTTCTCACAGTTTGGATAAGGCATTATTCCCACCACTTCTGGTGTAAATGGAATCTTTTTCGAACAGTTCATACATACAAGTCGTCTATGGTTTCCATGATATTCAATGACGCTGCTGTTGCCTGCAATCTGATGCAGTCCATCCACATTTTGGGTGATAACCGCCTTCAAATACCCTTTCTGTTCCAATTCATTCAATGCAATATGTGCTGGACTTGGTGAAGAATCAAAAATCACCTGGGCCATCTCCCGAAGCATCACCCAGACCTTTTGAGGGTCTCTGCTGAACGAACCTATATGTGCATATTCCATTGGGTCATATTTCTCCCATAAGCCCTGACCGCCCCTAAAAGTGGGAATACCGCTGTCAACAGAAATACCAGCACCGGTAAACGCCACCACATAACCCTTTTCCCTTATTGTATCTGCTGCCTTTTTATAGTCGTCCATCACCTTCGACTCCCTTGAATTTCACTTCACTTGTTTGTTTTCTTATGCGGGTTTCCACCCTTTGCTGATGTCCTTAAACGCTGGTACAATTCCAAAACCATCTGCCTTTTTGACGGCACGTTTGACCGCCTCGCAGACAACAAAATCGCTCAGCACACCAACCTTGTTTATATCAGCATCTATTTCGCCCATTGAAAGCGCAAAGATAAGGTCCCCATCAAAGGTCGTATGAACAGGTGTTATTGTTTTTATAAGCCCAGCATGCGACATCTGGGCAATCTTTGTAACCTCTTTTTTGTTGAATTTTGCGTTTGTTGCAACAATACCAAGGGTTGTGTTCACAAGACCGAACTGCTTTTTCGAATACCCTTTTTTAAGACAGTCGACGGTGTGAGCAAATTCAAGACCATCCTCAGAAACCCTCGCACCTGCGATAATTCTTCCCGAGATATTATCTACTATATCCCCAAACGCATTCACTACAACTATAGCCCCAACAATCAACCCATCGGGCAATATAACGCTGCTTGTGCCAATGCCGCCTTTCATTGCCCTCGGTAACTCAAAGAGTTTACCAATTGCAGCGCCAGTACCAGCACCAACACTTCCTTCAGCCACTTCTTCGCAAGCGTTTTTACAAGCTTCATAGCCCATTGCAGGCGTTGGCCTTGCCTTGGGGTCGCCAAAAAGGAGGTCAAACAAGATAGCGGTTGGCACAATAGGGATCTTTGCAACCCCAACATCAAAACCAATACCTTTTTCCTCAAGGTATTGCATGACACCTGAGGCAGCGTCAAGGCCAAAGGAACTCCCGCCGCTTAGGATAATGGCATGAACCTGCTCCACTATGTGATTTATATTCAAAGCATCCACCTGCCTTGTTCCAGAGGCGCTCCCCCGAACGTCAATACCACAAACCGCACCCTGTTCACATAATACAACAGTACAACCCGTATAGCCTATGAAATCGGATGCTTGTCCTACCCTAATTCCAGGAACATCTGTTATCGCATTATACATATTCAATACCCATATAAATAAATTTTTTTATAAATCCTGTAAATACTGCTCAATTCTAATAGCACTCTCGTCATTCTGTTGCCTTAGCTCTTCTTTCATCTTTTCCAATTTTTCACCGATATTTTCATCCTTTATGGAAAGTATCTCGCACGCAAGGATTGCTGCATTTCTTGCAGCATTGATGCCCACAGTTGCAACGGGTATGCCCTTTGGCATTGACACTATGGAAAGAAGCGCATCAAGACCATTCAGAGAACCGCTGCCCGAAGGTACCCCTATAACCGGTAAGGTTGTGTGCGAGGCAATAACGCCAGGAAGATGTGCCGCCATCCCTGCCACAGCGATAATCACCCTAAAGCCTTCATTGCGGGCATTTTTTGCATATACCATTGTCTTTTCTGGATTACGATGGGCAGAAGATATATCGATCTTGAATGATACATCCATTCCTTTAAAAAAATCCAAGGCGTCTTTTACAACGGGAAGGTCACTGTCGCTGCCAAGCAGAATTAGAACATCATGCTTTCCCATAAATAACTCCCCATATCGAGTTTTGAATGTTTATCTAATTTACATGAAAGTTGTTTTTTTTGCCACAACAATAAAATAATTTTTAAAAATATTTATTTGATATATAATGATAAC
>MWEV01000285.1 GCA_002071245.1 Deltaproteobacteria bacterium ADurb.Bin026 | reverse complement strand
AAAAGATACCTGAACCTGAAACAACACAGGTAAGATTAGAACCCTTAATTGAAGAAGAGAAAAAGATACCACCTGAGGAAGTAGGGGTAGTTGAAGCAAAAGAAAAAGAAATTGTACAAGAGAAAGACGAGATTTCTCTGGAAGAAAAACCAAAGGGTGATATCGAGCATATCGCTGAAGAAAAAAAGATAGAGATTACTAAAGTACTCGAAGAAGCCTATAAAAAAGACCTCGATAAGAATATTATTTTGGGTGATAAAGAGAAGGAAGAGGAAGAAAGAAAAAGAAAAAAGGCTGAAAAGCTCCTTAAAAAGATCGAAGAGCAGGAATTTGAAGAGCAGAAATTAAAAAAGAAAGGTGTTGTCAAGAAAAAGGTTGTGATCAAGGAGGAAGACCTTTATACATACAAGAGGCAAAAACCAAAAAGTGTTCAGTCAAGAAAGGGAAGAAGAGGGAAGGCTGCCGAAAAAGGGATCGAAGAAGAAAAAAAGATAGAGACAAAAATACAAAAAAGGACGATCAAAATCGGAGACGAGATACAGGTTGACACACTTGCGAAGAAGATGGGCATTAAGGCTCAGGATATAATCCTTAAATTATTGCCTCTCGGAATCGTGGCAACTGTCAATAAAAGCATAGATTTTGACACTGCATATCTGGTTGCAACTGAACTTGGATTTGAAGTTGAGAAATCCCTTTCCATAGAAGAGGCATTCCAGGCACAAGAAGAAGAACGAACAGAACACCTTGAAAATCTCAAACCAAGATCTCCCGTTGTTACTATTATGGGGCATGTAGACCATGGCAAGACCTTGCTGCTTGATACGATAAGGCATACTAAGGTTGCTGAACGTGAGGCCGGTGGTATAACACAGCATATTGGTGCATACAAAGTAAATGTACACGGAAAAGAGATAGCTTTTGTTGATACCCCAGGTCATGAGGCATTTACAGCAATGAGGGCAAGGGGTGCAAAAGTTACAGATATTGTTGTTCTCGTTGTTGCAGCAGACGATGGTGTTATGCCACAAACCATAGAGGCAATAGACCATGCAAAGGCTGCGAATGTTCCTATTATAGTTGCAATCAACAAAATAGATAGGCAGAATGCAAACCCAGACAGGGTGACAAAAGAGCTTGCTGATGCTGGACTTGTTCCAGAGGAATGGGGAGGTACCACTCTTTATGCCAAAATATCGGCAAAAAAGAAGATAGGCATTAAAGAACTCCTCGAACTGATAATACTTCAAGCAGAAATGCTCGAATTAAAAGCAAATGCAGATAAAACAGCAAAAGGTATAATAATTGAGTCTGAACTTGATAAGGGACAAGGGCCGGTTGGTACTGTCATAATACAGGAAGGCACATTGAAGATTCAGGATCCTTTTGTTGCTGGCACAATGTTTGGAAGGGTAAGGGCAATGATTGACGACAAAGGCCATAGGATCAATAAGGCGCCCCCCTCTACCCCTGTGCTTGTAGTTGGGTTTCAAGATGTTCCACAGGCTGGTGATCATTTTATAGTAACTACAGAAGAGAGATACGCAAAAGAACTTTCAAAATTTAGACAGGAGAGATTAAAACAACAGGAATTGGCAAAGAGTTCACGAACCACGCTCGAAGACCTTTATTCAAAGATAGGGGATTCGGAAAAGGCAACCCTGTGTTTAATCATTAAAGGCGATGTAAGAGGTACAATAGACGCTATCACCGAAACATTGAAAAAGATGTCCAACCAGTTTGTTGAAATTCAGATTGTCCATAGCGGCGTAGGTGCTATAACAGAAACAGACGTGAACCTTGCAATGGCTTCAGGGGCTATCATTGTCGGCTTTAACACGAGACCGATTAGTAAGGCACAGGCATTGGCAGAGCAAGAAAAAATAGAGATCCGTACATATTCGGTCATATACGATATGATTGACGATATTAAAAAGGCAATGGAGGGTATGTTAGCTCCAAAGATTGTTGAAACTGTCATTGGTAAGGCTGAGGTGAGAAAGGTGTTTAGCGTTTCCAAGATAGGTACTATTGCGGGTTCATATCTTACGGAGGGGAAGGCAACAAGAAACTCTATGGTAAGGGTTATAAGGGACGGCAACCCTATGTTTACAGGAAAATTATTGTCTCTCAAACGTTTCAAGGATGATGTGAAAGAAGTACAAAGCGGTTATGAATGTGGAATCGGTATAGACGGCTACAACGATATCAAAGAAGGGGATATATTTGAGTTCTTCATAGAAGAGAAGGAAAAACAATCCCTCGATGATTAGAATACATGGTTGTCGGCGTTTCAAGCATAGAAATATTTTTACCTGATAATCACTCTCTAAAGGATAAAAGACAGGCTATTAAGAAGATAGTAGAAAAGACGAGGTTAAAATTTAATATCTCTATTGCGGACATATCCCAAAGTAATCTATGGCAAAGGGCTATTATTGGATTTTCTGTTGTCGGTGTGAGACAGGACCATGTGAACTCCGCGATAGAAAACATTTTTGAATATATTGAATCTTTGTATATCGGAAAAATAATCAATACAAGGACGGAGATCATAATAATAGGCAATGAAATATAGACGGTTCAGACTTCAGGATCTTCTAAGGGAGGAGATTTCTTCAATAATCCACAGGGACTTGAAGGATCCCGGATTAGGTTTGATAACTATAGTTGATGTTAGGGTTAATGAGGACTTGCGCTCTGCAAAGATACTTTATTCGGTTTACGGCGACAAGGCAGAAAAGGAAAAGACAAGTGAGGCGCTCAAGAGGTCCAAAGGCTATATTAAGTACCTCCTCGGGCAAAGAATAAAATTGAAATACATGCCTGATATCCTTTTTGTTGCTGACGACACATTTGAGCATATCGAAAAGATAGATGGAATATTAAAAAGGGTTTCACATGCTTCAGAAGATTAAAAATATTATTGATAACGGCAATAGCTTTCTCGTCACAACACATATTGACCCTGACGGTGATTCTGTCGGTTCTGCATTATCTATGTGCTGGATGCTCGAGTTTCTCGGTAAAAAGGCTGTTTTGTATATGAAGGATCAAATACCATACCGTTATGAGTTTCTTCCTGTGCCATCATCAATAAGACACGGATTGCCAGAGGAAAGTTTTGACGCAATATTTGTTCTTGATTGCGGAAGTCTTTCAAGGGTAGGTGAAGGATATGAAAAAATAAAAACACTGGGCAGGATCGTAAATATTGACCACCATGATACAAACGAAATGTTCGGAGAGATAAATTTAATTGATCCCAATGCATGTTCAACAGCCGAAATCATTTATAAGCTCCATAGTTCATTAGGTGTTTTATTGAACTACAACATGGGAATAAACATATATACCGCAATAATTACAGATACGGGTTCTTTCAGGCACGGAAACACAAATTCTAATGCTTTCCTTATTTGTGAAGAGATGTTGAGACTTGGGGTAAGTCCTTCGTATGTGTCAGGCATGGTATATGAAAGCCATCCAAAGGAACGGTTCCGTCTATTTGGGATTATACTAACCACACTGGAGACATATAAAGAAGACACGATTGCGATTGCATGCGTAACGCAGGAAATGTTCAAAAAAACAGGGACTTCGAGGGAACATTCTGAAGGTTTTGTAGAACTTCTTAAAGAGATAAGAGGTATTGAAGTGGTGGTGTTGTTAAGGGAGGTCAACTCTAATAAATACAAGGCGAGCATGAGGTCAAAAGGTAATGTGGATGTTGCAGAGGTTTGTGGTTTGTTGGGTGGCGGTGGACACAAAAGGGCTGCGGGCTGTACTATTGACGGAAGCATAGATGAAGTAAAGGGAAAGATCAAAGAGGTGTTCAAGATATAATGGGATACGGGTTGTTTGAAAAATTGAAATCTTTCAAGATTATGGGTTGCCTGTGAACGGTTTCCTTATAGTGGATAAACAAACAGGTATGTCGTCCTATGATGTAATAAGGAGACTGAAAAAGATATCGTCATTCAAAAAGATAGGATACATCGGAACGCTTGATAGAAATGCGACCGGTGTGTTGCCGGTGGCAATCAATGAAGGGGTAAAACTTATCCCTTTCTTTGAGGACGGTGAAAAGGCATATAGGGCGAAGATTCTTTTGGGTGTTACAACTGATACATACGATATTGCAGGAAATATCTTGACGGAGACTAATACAGAAACTTATGAAAGTTCAAATATTCAAAATATTTTGAATAGGTATAAAGGAAAAATAACCCAACAGGTGCCATTATATTCCTCAAAAAAGGTTCACAGAAAACCACTCTATAAACTTGTAAGGCAAGGAATCCCTGTAGAGGCACCAGAGAAAGAGGTAGAGATATTTAGTATAAAACTTGTTGATTATTCACATCCTTATGTGGATATCTATGTTACGTGCTCGAAAGGTACATATATAAGATCGCTTGCAAATGATTTAGGATTGGCATTGGGGTGTGGCGCAACGCTTTATGCGCTCAAAAGGACGCTCCACGGAGAGTTTAGTGACCAGATGAGTGTGAATATTGAAGACATCAAAAGCAAGGATGACATATTAAACTGTTTAATATCTTTGGAAAATGTTTTAAAATCTTTTAGAGACATTATTGTTGAGGAGGCGCTCGAAAGGTTCCTAAAAAATGGAATGCCAGTACCCCTTCTTGGTAATACAAGGGATTGGAGCAACGGGCAATACATCAAGATGTTGAACAGAAGGGGTCATTTAATTGGGATAGGAGTGGTTGATACAGATTCAAAAACGATAAAAATAAAAAGATTGATAAAAAATTAAGGAGGATTTTCATGTCTTTACGGAGTACAGAGAAAAAGGCTATTATTGAGGGATTCAGAGTTCATGAAAAGGATACTGGTTCTCCAGAAGTTCAGATAGCGCTTCTTACCGAAAGGATTAAGTTGCTTACCGAACACTTCAAGAAGTTCTCTAAAGACCATAATTCAAGAAGGGGACTGCTTATCATTGTCGGAACGAGAAGAAGACTACTTAATTACTTGAAGGCGAAAAACATCGATAGATATAAAAAGGTTATTGAAAGACTCGGTTTAAGAAAATAAATTTAATTCGATAAAAGGAAAACTTTATGGAAGAAAGTATTACGATGGATTACGCAGGAAGACCCCTGACTGTCAGCACAGGTAGACTTGCAAAACAGGCAGATGGAAGCGTATTGGTACAGTACGGAGATACAGTTGTCATTGTTACGGTTGTAGCGGATAAAAGGGAGTCAGAGAGGGATTTTCTGCCTCTCACGGTCAACTATCAAGAGATGTCTTATGCTGCAGGGAAATTTCCCGGTGGATTTTTCAAGAGAGAAGGCAAACCATCGGACAGAGAAGTGCTCATGTCACGCCTTATCGACAGGTCGATAAGACCTTTATTCCCCAAAAATTTTCGGCACGAAACACAGGTTATAGCCACTGTACTGTCAGCGGATCAGGAAAATGATCCAGCACTGCTTGGTATGCTCGGGGCATCATGTGCACTGACGATCTCACAGATCCCCTTTGACGGGCCTCTCGCAGGTGTAAAGATAGGAAGAAAGGATGGCCGTTTTGTTATTAATCCAACCAACGAAGATATGGAAGAAAGCGATATAGATATAATAGTGGCTGCAAAAAAAGAAGCAATACTCATGGTAGAAGGTGCAACAAGATTCATAAAAGGTGATGATCTTATTGAAGCGATTCATTTTGGTCATCAGAGTCTTTTGCCTTTAATTGAATGTCAAGAAAACCTGCGAGCAAGATATGGTAAAGATAAATGGCTTGTTAAAGAGGAAGAAAATATCGATGAGTTGAAAAAAGAAATGAGAGAAAAGGTTGAGACTGAATTACTCGAGGCTTTTTCTATTCCAACAAAGCTGTTGAGAAAGGACAAGGAAAACGAAATTTTTGAAAGGCTTGTGTCTGATTATGCAGATATTGAAGAACCTGTCTTACAAAAGGCATTTGAAGATATAACAAAGGATATCTCCAGACAACAATTGTTTACAACAGGCAAGAGGATCGATGGAAGGTTGCCTAACGAAATAAGAAACATCACATGCAGTGTCGGTATACTGCCCAGAACTCATGGTTCAGGTCTTTTTACAAGGGGCGAGACCCAGGCGCTTGCGGTTACAACTTTTGGTACCTCAGAAGACGAACAGAGGATTGAGTCACTGCACGAGGGAGAATCCTCCAAGTCTTTTATGCTCCATTATAACTTTTTACCTTTCTCGGTTGGCGAGGTGTCTATGCTGCGTGGGCCATCGAGACGGGAGATTGGTCACGGTAATCTTGCTGAAAGGGCGCTTTTACCGGCCCTGCCAGCTAAAGACGATTTTCCATACACAATACGAATCGTTTCTGAGATACTTGAATCTAATGGTTCATCATCAATGGCTACAGTCTGCAGCAGTTGTCTGTCGCTTATGGATGCGGGTGTACCTATCAAAGAATCTGTTGCCGGTATTGCAATGGGTCTTGTAAAAGATGGTGACAGGGAAATTATCCTGTCAGACATTTTGGGAGATGAAGACCATCTTGGTGATATGGATTTTAAGATTGCTGGTTCAAAAAACGGCATTACAGCAATCCAGATGGATATAAAGATAAAAGGCATTTCAAAGGAAACTATGTCGAAAGCCGTTATACAGGGACAGCAGGGCATAGAAAAGATTCTTTTAATTATGTCCGACACATTAAGTGCACCAAGAGAAGATCTGTCTCCATATGCACCGAGAATGTACACGATTAAGATCAGGCCAGAAAAGATAAGGGATGTTATAGGTCCTGGTGGTAAAATTATAAGGGGCATCATTGAACAGACAGG
>MWEV01000284.1 GCA_002071245.1 Deltaproteobacteria bacterium ADurb.Bin026 | reverse complement strand
AGGCGGAATCATGGTGATCAATGCACAATCATGCAAAGGTCTCGAATTCGAAATCGTATTTCTTGCCGATATCGATCAACATTACTGCAACTCTACACCAACGGTTAAGGATCAGAAGAAACGTCTCTTTTATGTTATGGTTGCTCGTGCCCGAGAAAAAGTGATTATGTTAAAGAACGCTGATAATGTTCATTGCCCCATCGATGCTATTCTTCCGAATAATCCAGATATTATAGAAACCAGGAGATAAAAAATGGACAATAAGCCACAAACGTTATTTCCAATCAATGAAGCCCCTCCCAAAAATCAAAAAGCGCTAAAATGGCGTTTGGTAACAAACCAACGCAACCTTTTCTACATGTTGGCGGCGGGCATGGTCATGTCGCCTAAGGGTTTCGGGGAAAAATATTATCAGGACACCCTGTCCAGCTTCCCCGGTTGGATTCCGTTATTTGCCGATAATGTACCAAAGGCGGCCATTGATTTATCGGTCAGTGAACGGCACCATCTCATACCCTGCATAGTAACGATTGATCTGAAAAACCTGCATGGCGGCCTTGTTGCCATGGATATTGATGGGCATGCTCGTGAAATCCAGTTTCCTGATCAACTCAACAGCAGCAAGATAGCATTGTTTGTGCCCGCTCCCTTGCCGGTTACCTGGTTAGAATCAATCGCCTTTCCTTCCAAAGAAGAAAAGTTAGCCTGTGAAGATGATGCCCGTGATTTTGGAAATGTTCCCCTGTTGGATTTCAAGCGCGAGATAGATAGCCGTCTCTTTTCAAAAACAAACGATGCTCCGTGGCCACCATCAAGGGTAACTCTGCCAGACCGTGATAATGTCCTTAATAAAGCCTTCTCGGCTGGCGGAATAATGGCAATGTTGCTACATATGGGAAACCTTGGTGATGTTGGTGTCCAGTCATGTCGACTCGGGTTCGACCCCAGCGGAACCGATTTATCAACTATCGCTGATCCGATGCTCCGTGAACTTGGCTCATGGCTGCAGACAGAGCCAACTCTCACAAACGTCAATATATTGCCCAGGTTATTCTGGGGGGTGATCGATAGCGTAACGGCATGTCGATCTTCGGTTGACACTATAAGTCCAATAGATGCGGTTCTTGGGTATCTTGACACAGCAGCAGCGGGATTGGACGAAAAGACAAAGCAAATTCTTTTAAAATTAACAAATGATCTACGCAAGTTAGCTGGCCTGGGAGACAGTACAATTACAGAACTTTTCGAGAAACACACAAAGCCATTTTCGAGGGCGCTGATACTCTTCTTTCTGCGTGATAAATGTGCTGACCTGGTTGAGTTCCGACACCCCCTCATGAACGAGGTGGACTATGTGGTTGCTGCTATCCTTTTCGCAGCACGGGACGGCTGGTTGGGTTTGCCGCTGGTCTTGCGGGATGCTGTTGGGCTTCAGGATGCTGTAGCTCACCGTATGGGGGCATTGGCTCATCGCATGGCAGGTTCCGGGATGGATTTGGGTGAACCCCCGGTCCGGCCTATGCCTTTGCGGGAATTATTTACACCAGGCATTAGAGGCTGGTCATCGAAACAACGGGATGCCGCTTTACTTCTATCGCGAGAGCTGAAATGGATCGAATGCATCCACACGCGAATCAATTTGGGCAAGGGAGAGTACCGCATGATCATAGATGGTGGTGGTGTGCAAATAATTCTTCCTGGCGATGTGAAGGCTGTAGTGACAGAAGTCGAACCATCAAAATTTTTCACGCAGTTAAGCTATTCCAAAATACCAGTCAAGCTCGAAAAAAGGATTAGAGACATGTTTAAGGCATGAGGTACAGTCATGAAGATGATCCCGGCAACGCCTCACGGAACACATAGTAAAGCCGAAAAACGAGTATTCGACCGGTTATATGCCGCGTTCGTTAATGAGTGGAATGATTCACTGGTTGCCTATCATTCACTGAATCTGACACGCCACGCTTATAAACGTTTTGGCGAAATTGACTTTCTGATCTCTGGTATTCCAGGAATCTTTGTGCTTGAAGTCAAAGGCGGACGAATTGCTTGTAGGGAGGGGATTTGGCAGTTTACTAACAGGTACGGAGAAGTCTTTGAATCTGTTGAAGGACCGTTCAAACAGGCTGAATCCGCTCTGCTCGGCTTAATGGCAAACATAAGAGCTAATCTGACAGAACGAGTGGTCTCCCAATTTACGATCGGCTACGGAATAGTTTTTCCCGACTGCGAGTGGGGAGTAGTAGGGGCAGAATGGAACTCCCACATTCTCGCCGATGCACGCGGTTTTCGTGACTTCGAGCAGTGGTTGCGCAATCTCTTTCGTTACTGGCGCAACAAAGACGGACATAACCGGCAACCCGACGAAGATGCGTTAAAGGTTCTGCACAAATATCTCAGACCCGAATTTGAGGCCGTTGTCCCTTTATATGTACAGTCTGGCCAAGTTGAAGAGCGTGTTATCGCACTTACTGAGGACCAGATGGCTATGGTCGATGTAGTAACCGCTAACCCCAGAGTGTTGTGCTCAGGTGGAGCGGGTACCGGAAAGACTTTTTTGGCTATGGAAGTTGCCCGCCGCTTTACTGCCGAGGGAATGAAAGTTGCTCTTACTTGTCGTTCCCCATGGCTTAAACATTACCTCGAAGCCCAGTTTTCCATTTCTGGGCTGACAGTGACGTTGGCAGAATCTATTAAAATTGCTTGTCGACGAGCGGGTTTGGATCGTTTTGATGCCCTCATTGTTGATGAAGGGCAAGATCTTTTCGACATGGAGAGTTTGGACAGTCTTGATTCTTCTCTGAATAATGGTTTGAGCGATGGCCGTTGGTGCTTCTTCTATGACGCTAACAACCAGGCGGGACTGTTTGGAAAGCATGATGAGGAAGCGTTAGATTACCTGCTGAGTATTCACCCTGTTCGGGTTCCACTTCGGACAAATTGCCGGAATACGCGAATTATTCTGGAAAAGGTGCAAATTTCTCTCGGCGCTGACATGGGTGTACGTGGAGCCGGCGAAGGACCTAAAATACGCGAACATATCGTCACAACCAGAGAAGCCTCGGCCGAAAGGTTATCTCGAGAAATAAGGGAAATCGTTGATGAAGGTGGTGTTGTTCCTGGAAACCTTAGTATTCTTTCACCATTTCCGTTTGATGAGTCCTGTGCTTCGCTGCTTAAGGAATCTTTGAAGCGTGAAATCGCGATTCTGGATGAGTTTTCTCTCAGAAACATTCCTCTTAACAAAATTAACTTTGCACAAATATCGAACTTTAAGGGGTTGGAGAATGAGGCCGTAATTGTTGTCGATCTTGAACCACCTATCAAGGGAAAGGGTTCACTGACAATGCACTACGTAGCCATGAGCCGGGCTCGCGCAGTGCTCTCGCTTATTTTTATAAAAAAATCTCATAGAGAGGATTGAAAGGATGGACTCTATTCTTGCCAAATATTTTTGCACGATGACCCTCGATTCATTGACATATTTCGCAACCTCGTCTTGAAACATTTCTTTGGTATTCCTACCTTCTTCAATTATGCCATTGTCGATTTTTCACGAAGGCAGGCTTATACTTTTTCTTAAAGCTTCATTCATAAGAGTCTGATATGCTACCTTTTTTTCTGTGGCAAGTTTTTTGTAATATATCACAATATCATTGTCCAGACGGATATTTGTAGACACCTTTTTTGGCTTATAAAACCTGCCTCTTATTCCTTGAGAAAAATTATATTCATCCTTCAATTCGAAATTCTCTTTATCTTCCATAGATTTCATATTGTTCCCTCTCTTTGCTTGTTGCCTTTCTCGCAGTAATTAGCCTTATAGTCTCTTCTCCATTTTCATCGAATAGATACAAATGCCCTGCAACAACAACCATTCCATTTTTTAGACATCCTATTGTGACCCATCGCTCCTCAAAATAATTAAACCGTGTGTCTAATAACGACACATGAAATGGATCGTTAAATATCTCTTGAACTTCCGTAAAACCAAGTTCATGTTTTCTGATATTTTCCCTGTTTTTCTCTTCATTCCATTCAAACCTCATACTTATTATATAGCTCATTGTATATACATTGTCAACACTTAAAAACACGTACAGCCAAAAGACGCACCTGCTCCAAAATAGCTTACCGTACCAACAATTTGGAAACACACTTATTCGGGGTTTGAGGGGGTGTCTCTATAAATCCTTGATAGATAATCGTTTACGCCTGACTGTCATTTGTCAGTAATGTTAAACAGGAGTTTCAGAGATAACCAGAAAAAAAAGCCGTAATGCTTATCATAACGATGGTTTAGCGTGTTTTTTGCTGTAAGACCCCACGGGTGTCTACGAAGCGCCCGAATGCCGACAGGACTTCCGCTTGGGTCTTACTGGGTGTTTCAATGCGACGCTCAGGAGTTCGAGAACCTTTTTTCATGACCAAGATTTGATGCAATCTTTGCATGTCGTTTATGACTTCAGAGGCTGTGCGCCCAACCCCGGCCGCCTCCAATTTCAGCTCAATCCTTCGCAGGTATGTCATAGCCGCCACACAGGTGAACAGATGACAACGGATTTTGCTGTCCGTCCAATGACGCATGGGACACACCCCCACAAGCTCATCATCCTTGCTCATACGAAATCGATCCTCAATTTGCCAGCGGTCCAGACTGGCTTGCACAATATCCGCCATCATCCAATCCATGTTATCTGTGATGATGATACTCTTACCGAACATCGAAAGTTTCCGCTCAACCAAATAGGCATTTTTACGAAAGCTCATGGATAGTCCGTCTGCGGCATGTTCAAATGTAACCCAACTTCATGATCCCATAAATAAAGCTCTATAGAATCAGCTACTTACCCTTACCATATGTCTTGTTTAGGCACTACTGATTTTACAGGATGGTCTTTACTGTCTTCCCTGGACTATGACAGATGTGAAGGGCATCATAGATTTTTTGGTGAAAGGGTTCAGGTTTTGTTGATAATTGACAGAGTTACATAACGTAGATAATTTATATTGCAAGGCCTGACCACAAAGGGTGTTCCAACCGAGGCATCGATGCTTCATTTGTACTCTTTGACAGATGGTACGGTCACAGCAGCGCCATATCGAACATTATGAACATCGGCTATGGCGTTATCTGTAGGCTAAAGAAAGGAAGGGTAAACTATACACCCTCAAACAGCTCTGGCAGTGTACGGCAAAGAAGATGACGAAAAACCTATATGGATTCCCCTATAAGGGCCAACCGTAACATAGCTGCGTTTTCA
>MWEV01000283.1 GCA_002071245.1 Deltaproteobacteria bacterium ADurb.Bin026 | reverse complement strand
CCTTAACTTTGCAAGCATAATACCAACTGGGATTGAACCCGTAAGATATGCAATCAAAACATACAGTATGTAAAAAGGCATAAGGTTAAGATATTGAAAAATTACCCTGATTGTCAACCCGAAAAGCCCGAGTTTTAATTTGTATTGACATATGAGTTCTAAATTAGTAAAATCCTTATCCTTAAGCGAAAAGAACGGAGGAACAGATGTCAAGGGTTTGTGATAAGTGCGGCAAGGGAAAGCAGGTTGGATATAATGTCAGTCATGCAAACAACAAAACAAAAAAGCAGTGGCTTCCTAATTTACAAACGGTGAATATTTTCGAAAACGGAAAGAAACAGAAGGCTCGTCTTTGTACAAAATGTATCAAGAAAGGTAACTTCCAAAAGGCAGTTTAAACAGTTCCTCTTATTCTTTCAACAGACTTTACACCTTTTATTTTCTGGATGGATTTTATTACCTTCTGAAGTTTGGACATGTTTCCGACTTCAACCTCATAAATGCCGGACGCTGTTTTATCCTGGTTTGTCATCGCATGGGCGCCTACTATATTAACCTTGTTTGAAGCCATTGTAGAGCTTATATCGGACAGAAGACCCTTTCTGTCATCACCTATTATCTTGAGTTTTACCGGGTATGTGTAGTTTTTGTTTGGTTCCCATGTGACATCTATTTTGCGTTGTTCGTCATATGTGTGGATGTTAGGGCAATCTGCTGCATGAATCGTTAAGCCTCTTCCTCGTGTTATAAACCCGAAAATTATATCGCCTGGTATAGGATTGCAACATTTAGCAAACCTTACGACCATACCGTCGACGCCTTGTACTCTAATCGCATTGTCCTTACCGTTTTTGATGTTGCTTATAATTTGTTGTAACTTGCCAGGTTTTTCCACCTCTGGTATTATCTTGCCAAGTACCTGCATTGGAGAATACAATCCGTATCCAACGCCAGCAAAAAGGTCGTCAACGGTCTCGAAACTAAATTCCTTTGCAAGGCCAAGCAGTTCCCCTGTTTTGAGCATCTTTGTCAGACTCAAATCATATTTCGACAGTTCTTTATCAATGAGGGATTTGCCAAGCTCGATACTTCTTTCTCTCTGCTCCGCCTTGATCCATTGTCTTATTTTTGTTTTTGCCCTTGATGTTTTTACAAAATTCAACCAGTCTTTACTTGGCTTGTGTGCCTGATTTGTCTGGATATCGACTGTATCTCCGCTTTTCAGTTCGTATTTCAGTGGTACGAGCCTTCCATTGACCTTTGCGCCTACACACGTATGACCGAGTTGCGAGTGTATGGCATATGCGAAATCAACAGGGGTTGAGCCTTTTGAAAGTTCTTTTACATCGCCCCTTGGCGTGAATACGTAGATTTCATCAGGAAACAGGTCAATCTTGAATATCTCCATAAATTCCTTGTTGTCTTTCAACTCCTGCTGAGATTCTATAAGTCTTCGCAGCCATCCGAATATTTTATCTTCCTTGGGATCAAAAACACTTCCTTCTTTGTATTTCCAATGTGCAGCAATACCTTCCTCGGCGATTTTGTGCATTTCGTGTGTTCTTATCTGTATCTCGATCTTTTCGCCGTATGGACCCACAACTTTTGTATGAAGTGACTGGTACATGTTTGGCTTTGGTAAGGCTATGTAATCGTTGAATTTTCCTGGAATTGGTCTGAAAAAGGAGTGTATAAGACCAAGTGCGAGGTAACAATCTTTTACATTGTTTACAATGACCCTGAAGGCGGTCAAATCATAAATATCATCCAATTCCAACTTTTCTAAAATCGTCTTGCGGTATATGCTGTACAACTTTTTTGCCCTTCCAAATATCTCTGCATCAAGCTTGAACTGTTGAAATTTACCCTTAAGAAGCTCAATAACCTCTTCTATATATGTGTCTCTTTCTTTTCTCTTTTTAGTAATCTTTGAAACCACATTTTTGTATTCGAGCGGCAAGAGATATTTAAAGGCCTCGTCTTCGAGTTCTCCCTTCAACCACTCTATGCCAAGCCTATGTGCCAAAGGTGCATAAATATCCATGGTTTCTCTTGCAATGTCGATCTGTCTATTAGAATTGAGGAAGTTAAGGGTTTTCATATTGTGGTATCTGTCTGCAAGCTTTATGAGGATTACCCTTATGTCTTTGCTCATGGCGAGAAGCATTTTCCTGAAAGTCTCAACCTTCGAGTCTTCAGATGTCTTAAGGGGTATCTGACCTATCTTGGTTACTCCATCTACGAGTTCTGCAACCTCTGTTCCAAAATTCTCCTCTATTTCACTTTTACTGACATATGAATCTTCTATTGTGTCATGTAGAAGACCTGATACGACACTGGATATATCGAGATTCATTTTGGTTAATGTGTATGCGACTTCAAGTGGATGGACAAGGTATGGTTCGCCTGAAAGTCTTGTTTGTCCCTTGTGGGCCTGAGCAGAAAATACATAGGCCTTCTCCAGCATCGATAAGTCTTCCTGTGGATTATATTTTAATATTTCGTCGACAATGTCGTTGAACCTTACCATTTAGGCTATTTTTCCCATTTATAATATTCTACGGGCAAAGAAGAAGGAAAAAGGCTAAAAGAACCCACCTTTTTGAATGGTCTGGTAGAATTCAAGGATTTCATGGTTTCTTCTGATATGACCAATTCGCCAGGCGCTGCAAATTTTTGAAGACGTGCTGCGATATTAACAGGCATGCCGAGCGCGGTATATTCCTTTTTACTTATAGAGCCGAATATACCTGTAACAACCATCCCAGAACTTATACCGATACCCATTTGAAGAATGTTTCCGGATTCTTCCATGCTTTTTATCATTTCAATGCCACATTCCACAGCGTAGGTTGCATGATTATCGTTGTAAACAGGTGCACCGAAAAGTGCCATAACGCTGTCACCTATATATTTATCTACAATCCCTTTGTGTCTCGATACTATGTCACTCATAGGTTGAAAATAATATTTATTCAAAAGAGATGCAAGCTCTTCAGGGGGGATTGTTGAGGCGAGCTTTGTAAAACCTCTGATATCTGTAAAAAGAATCGATACATCCGACATCCTTGGTTCAAGATGGACAGGTTCATCAAGCAGCTTGTCAAAGATATCCGGGGCAACAAACTGTTTCATCCTTCTCTTAATATAGTATTCCTTAATTTTCCATTTCAATTCCTTGTTTTCGAAAGGTTTTGTAATAAAGCCGTCAATCCCTGCCTCAATCGCCTTAATCGAAGACTCAAGGGTGCCGTATCCAGTCAGAATGATTTTTGTGATACCCTGATGTGTTTTATTGATTTCTTCAATTGTCCTGATGCCGTCTATCCCAGGCATTATAAGGTCACATATCACGATGTCGAGGTTGATGCCATCATTTGAGATAGTTGTCAGTGCATCTTCGCCGCTTGGAGCTGTATGAACTAAATAACCATCTTCACGCAGTATTCTTGTAAGAGATCTCCTGATGCCTTCCTCATCATCGATAATCAGAACATCTAACAACATCTTTATACTCTTGACTTTTATGATATCTGAAAGAAAACAAAATGACAAGAATAATCACTCAAAATTGGACTACTGTTTTCGGATTAACGCATTTGAAGATGTTAAGTTTTTTTCTACACCTCTTTTTTTAACTTACATCAGTCATGGCAAAAGTGTGTATGATTAACAGCGATTGATTTTTTAATGTTTATTTGGTATAACTTGTCAATATATAATGAGGAATGCAATAATTAAGGTGTGGAGAGGCGAATCAAAGTCTCTTAAATGGTTTTTGTATCCTTTGCTATTTCCTCTTTCCTGTGCTTACGAAATCTGTCTTTATGTGAGAAATATTGTGTACAGGTCTGGTTTGGTGGAGATATGCAAGGTGCCCATTCCGGTAATCAGCATAGGTAACATAACCCTTGGTGGAACAGGAAAAACACCTGTTGTCGGGAGGGTGTCAGAAAGGCTTAGACAGGCAGGGCTTAACCCTGCAATTGTAACAAGGGGATATAAAAGAAAAAGAAAGGGTACTTTTCTTGTGGACAGGGATAACGATAGTGCCGTTGATGTCGGAGATGAAGCGTTGATGTTATCGAAAAAAACAAGGTTGCCCGTGTTTGTTGGAGCCAACAGGGCGCAGGCAATCATGAAGGGGATTGATGCGTATCCGATCGATATAGCATTGCTGGATGATGGTTTTCAATTGAGAAACCTTTACAAGGATATCGAAATCCTACTGATCGATTGCAGTGAAAAAAATAATACCAGTCTGTTCCCCCTTGGACCCTTCAGGGAGCGTGCTAAAAGGATAAAAGATGCGGACATAATACTCACAAGAAACGGCAGTATAAGTGGTTTATTCAGTAAGTATGCAGAAGGTGTCCCGGCTTTCAGTTTTAGATATAGGCCGATGTATCTCTGTAATCTAAGACACGATCTGACAGGACACTACAATTTTTTAAAGGAAAAGAATGTCCTTGCGTTTTCAGGACTTGGAAACAACAAGTCGTTTTTTGATTTATTAAAAGACTTAGGCGCAAATGTGGTCCACGAGGTATCTTATCCTGACCACTATTTGTATAAAAACAGCGACATCAAAACGCTTTCGGGTTACCGTGATGCAGATATCATTGTTACTACGGAGAAAGATGCAACCAAGATAAACCAAAGCAGTGCCCCTGAAAACCTTTACTATCTCACGGTAGAGGTGGAGATAGAAAACGAAGATGCGATGATTGAGACGATAATGGACAAACTGTCAGTTGTTAGAAAAGATGTCTTAGAAAGATATGACGGGGAAATATTTTATAACTGACGGCCAAATGCAAAATAAAAGAGGTATATATGTCTGAACGAGTTTATATTTTTGACACAACTTTGAGAGACGGGGAGCAATCACCGGGTAATACCATGAACACACAGGAAAAATTAAGGGTGGCCAGACAGCTTGAACTTCTTGGTGTCGATATTATTGAAGCTGGCTTTCCTATAGCCTCTGATGGAGACTTTGATGCGGTAAGGCTTATAGCAGAGGCAATAAAAAATAGCGAAGTAGCCGGTCTTGCAAGGGCAAACGAGGAAGATATAGATCGCGCATGGGAAGCGATAAAGGTTGCTGCAAAGCCACGTATCCACACATTTATTTCGACCTCTGACATACACCTGAAACATCAATTCCGTAAAAACAGGGATGAGATATTGAAGATCGCAGTGGGTGCTGTGAAAAGGGCGAAAAAATACACCGATAATGTAGAATTCTCGGCGATGGATGCTACAAGAAGCGATTGGGATTATCTTTGCAGGGTTTTTTCTGAGGTGATCGATGCTGGCGCTATTACCATAAATGTGCCTGACACAGTTGGTTATACGGTACCAGAAGAATTCGGGAGGCTTATTCGATACATCAAGGAAAATGTCCCGAATATCTCCAAGGCTGTTATAAGCGTGCATTGCCACAACGATCTCGGACTTGCCGTTGCAAACTCTATAGCTGCCATCCAGAACGGTGCCCGTCAGATAGAATGCACTATAAACGGCATTGGGGAAAGGGCAGGCAATGCATCTCTCGAGGAGATTGCCATGATTCTGAGGGTCCGTAAAGATGTTTTTCCTGCTGATACGAGGATTGTGAGCGAAAAGATTTATCCTACAAGCAGGCTGATAACAGCAATCACCGGTGTTTCGGTTCAGCCGAACAAGGCAATTGTAGGTGCTAATGCCTTCGCACATGAATCAGGTATTCATCAAGACGGGCTTCTGAAAGAGAAACTCACATATGAGATTATGACACCCGAGTCTGTAGGAATACCTAAAAGTTCACTTGTTCTGGGCAAACATTCCGGAAGACATGCCTTTAGGGAAAGAATCGAAGAACTTGGGTACAGCCTTGATGATAAAGAGATAAATCTTGCATTCAAAAGGTTTAAATCGCTTTCTGATATGAAGAAA
>MWEV01000282.1 GCA_002071245.1 Deltaproteobacteria bacterium ADurb.Bin026 | reverse complement strand
AAAACTTGTTCAAACACCTCTCTCACCCAGTGGGTTATCATCTGTCTGTTTGCAAATGCAAAATTGGCGGCAGAGGCCATGGCCGAAAGATACCGCTGCCCCTCAGGGGATGCAACAGGTGCACAGCACAATTGCCTATCAGCAAGATATATGCCGTACCTCTCGGACGCTTTCAGCATCACCCTTATATAATCATCGCATATCTGATATCCGAGACCGCGAGAGCCAGTATGCACCATAACAGTAACCTGCCCTTCAAAAAGGCCAAAAACCGAAGCAGCATCAACATCATATATCTCGTCGATATAACCAACCTCCACAAAATGGTTGCCACTACCAAGTGTTCCAAGTTGGTCTTTGCCCCTTTCGTATGCCTTTTCAGACACATTGTCGGGTACTGCATCCTGAATACATCCGTTATCTTCTGTGAACTGAATATCTTCCGCTTCTCCATATCCACGCTCAGCAGCCCAAAGTGCACCCTTCACAAGTACCTTTTTCAATTCGTCTCTTGAAAGCTTGAAGTCTTTTCTGTGCGAACCTACCCCGCTCGGAATATTTCTAAAGAGGCTATCGATTATATCAGGCAATTTAACTTTTATATCGTGGACGCTCAACACGGAGCGCAAAAGTCTGACACCTCAGTTTATGTCGTACCCCACACCCCCGGGAGAAACAATACCATTCTCCATATCAAATGCCGCAACGCCCCCTATAGGAAAACCGTAACCCCAATGGATATCAGGCATCGCCATTGACGCCTTTACAATCCCCGGAAGTGTCGCAACATTTTCGACCTGCTTTATGCTCTCATCAGTGCCTAAAATTTTAAGTAGTTCTTCATTGATATAAATCACCCCGTCAACATTCATCCGGTCGTGTTTTTCGACCACGTAACGGTTGTCATGAATTTTTTTAAGGTTATCTATGGTCCCTTTCATGTTTAACTAACGTTTTGAACAAGGTTTTCTTATACGTCAAGAATAATCTTTGCTACAAAGCCACTCTCACCTTCTGTAATTGAAAATCCATGATAGGTTACCGCCTTGACCTCTTGCTTCGCCGTATGTTTGCCAGGATCAAATATCCCACCAATAACCGTACCTGTGAGTTTTTTTTCATCAATTTTTAATGAAAAATCAACCGGTATAAAACCTTCTGTTTCCCACATATACAGTAGTTCATTGAGAAAAGCTATAAGGGTTTCACCGTTTGCATTTGTGTCAAACCTTTTCCCCTTCTCAGGTGTTATATCCTTTGCTTCAACGATTAAAGAAAATAATCCATCGACTGCATTAGCAAAAAGCTCCTCCATTGATTTCCCGTATATCTCCAATCCAATGTCAGCCTCATGGTCGATAATACTAAACTTGTTTGGTTTCTGTCTGTCTTGTTTCACGTTCACCTGCTTTAAAATTGAAATCCTGTTTGAATAAATCGTCGATTTTTATTATATCATTGCACAATATAAATTAGGTATAATATTTTAAAAATATTTGTTGACATTCAAAATAATCTCTGTTTCAATATCTGCACAAACCGCTTGGATCCAGCATCTGGACCGGGACGGAAGGATATGGAATTATTGCCTTCTGAACTCAGTTCGGAAGGCTTTTTTATTTAGGGGGCTTTATGGAAAAGGTCACGGTACCAGCAATAAGGGCACAAAAGGGTAAGGAAAAACTCACCATGTTAACGGCTTATGATTTTGTTTTTGCAAACATCATGGACAATGCTGGGATCGACATGATTCTTGTGGGAGATTCCGTAGGCTCGGTTCTCCTTGGATATCCCAACACGATACCCGTAACCATAGAAGATATGATCCACCATACAAAGCCCGTCGTCAAGGGTGCAAAAAAGGCGCTTGTTGTAATAGATATGCCTTTCATGTCATACCAGGAAAGTATTGAACAGGCAAAACGCAATGCTGGCCGTATGATAAAGGAAAGCGGTGCCGAGGCAGTCAAACTCGAGGGCGGCAAGAGAATGAAAGATGTTATTAAGGCCATAACTGATATTGACATACCTGTAATGGGACATATCGGGCTGACACCTCAATCGGTGCATAGCATGGGTGGCTACAAGGTTCAAAAGGAGGAAGAGCGGCTCATGGATGACGCAAAAGCAGTCGAAGATGCCGGCGCCTTTGCCATCGTCCTTGAGTGCGTGCCGAGAAACATCTCAAAAAAGATCACAGAGACCATCAGCATTCCAACTATAGGCATCGGCGCAGGTCCTGATTGCGATGGGCAGGTGCTTGTAATTCACGATCTGCTTGGCCTCCTCGGCGACTTCAGACCCAAGTTTGTAAAAACATATCTCAACATGAGATCAGAGATAGATGTGGCAATAAAAGAATATATAAAAGATGTGAGGGAAGGGAAATTCCCTGATGACAGCCACTCATTCCATTAGAGGGATAGCTTAAAAGATATTAAAATGAAAATCATTGAGACAGCAAAAGAGATGCAGATGACAGCAGAAAGACTGCGTCTGGAAGGAAAAACAATCGGTTTCGTTCCCACTATGGGCTATCTCCACGAAGGGCACCTTGCACTTGTAAAAAAGGCAAGAGAGCTATGCGATATAGTTGTGGTGAGCATATTTGTCAATCCCACACAGTTCGGTCCTAATGAGGACATTGACAAATATCCACGCGACTTCGAAAGGGATAAGCGTCTTCTTGACCAGGAAAAAACCGATATAACCTTTTTCCCAGACAAAAAAGAGATGTATCCTGACCAATATTTCACATATGTTCAGGTTAGAGAACTGGAAGACCACCTCTGTGGTCTTTCCCGCAAGGGTCATTTTGTTGGAGTTACCACAATTGTCACGAAACTTTTCAACATTGTAAAACCGCACTATGCAGTTTTTGGACAGAAAGACTACCAGCAACTTATAATCATTCAAAGAATGGTCAGAGACCTTAATATGGATATCGAAATAGTGTCCTTTCCCACCGTGAGGGAGGACGGGGGTCTTGCAATGAGTTCCAGGAATACCTATTTGAGTCCGGAGGAACGCGAAAAAGGCCTTCTCATATACGCATCGATAAAAAGGGTTGAAGAACTCTTCAAGGGCGGAGAGAGAAATACCAACTCCCTCAGAAAAGAGGCAGAAAAGATTTTGAGTTCCAGAGACGGTATCGATATCGAATACATCAATATATCTGATGCTGAAACTCTAAAAGAACTTGATTATATACAAGATAAAAAGGCAGTCCTTGCCATTGCCTGTCGGATAGGCAAGACAAGGCTCATCGACAACACTATTTTGACGGAGGCTTAATTATGTTTAAAACGATGATGAAATCAAAAATCCACAGAGCAAGGGTCACTGAAAGCAATCTTCATTACGAAGGCAGTATAACAATAGATGGGACGCTTATGGAGCAGGCAGACATAATTCCTTATGAGCAGGTTCAGATATACAACGTTACAAACGGTGAGAGATTCACCACATATGCTATTAAGGGTGATAATAACTCAGGTATCATATGTGTCAATGGGGCAGCAGCCCATAAGGCAAGGAAGAACGATATCATCATTATAGCTACCTATGCAAGCTATGACGAGAAAGAACTTGCAACATTCGAACCCAAAAAGGTATACGTTGATGAACACAACAGGTCAAAAAACCAACTTTGGCTGGTTAATTGAAAAACCTATACCATAAGCCGAGATTTTAATTTAAAGCTCCTTGCCTATAGAAAACGTTTTTCCAAGATATTGACCGATACCGAAATATTTAAGAAGACCCGGGCTTAGGATAATCGGTTTTACCTTCTCTATATCTATATTTCCTTCAGCATTTACAATATCTTCATCCGCCTTCACATCAACGATTTCACCGATGAATTGTGTATGAAGTCCCAATTCAATAGTGTGAATAAGCTTACATTCGAGCATAAACGGAAACTCAGCAATATACGGAGCATCCACAAAAGTACTCTTTACAGGTGTCATGCCTGCCTTTGCAAACTTATCTACCTTTCTTCCTGACGCAATACCAAAAAAATCTACCTCCTTCACATACCTCTCAGAAGGTACATTTACGGTAAAAGCCTTTTTCTCAACAATATTCCCATAAGTATATGTGGCCTTTCTAAAAGAAACCCCAATACATGGTGGTTTTGAACAGCAGATACCGCACCAGGCCGCAGTAGCCACATTAGGTCTTCCATCCTTGTCATATGTACCCACAACAAAGCTTGGGGCAGGATACACAACCGATTTAGCCCCTAAAGAAATTTTCATGATTATCCTCCAGCAATAAAATAACCAACATTAAAATTGAAAAAACTAATCACAAAAATACCCAACCATAAAATATGGTTCAAACAAACATGTCTTGTTGCAAAGGTATTTCCTATTTTTGCTTGGCACGCGAAAGTGAACTATCCAGCCCTTGACCATCAGGGAAAAGCTCAGGAAGCTCGCTTAGATACTCACAGAGATACTCCACTCCATAAAGTGGTTTATCGGGATTCACAATAACTACATTTTCTGGGGTTTTTATCTTTTCAACTGAACCTTCATACGTATTTGCATTTTCTTTATCAGTCATATTGTAATAATACCATTAAAATATTTTAGGAACAATCAAAATATTTACTATCGAATCTCATTCATCGTCCGTTTATATTCCAGTCGGTTGCTTGTTGCGCTATTCCCTCTTTTTCTTATTTTTGTCCTGTCTTGCCTCTTTTTTCTGTTCATAGATGTCTTCTACGACCGCTGCAAGCCTCTCCCTCCAGCGTGGGTCATCTTTATTGAATTCAACCTCTTCGTAAAAATCCGATATACTGTGGTTTTGTAGTCTGTAAGGATTGTCCTCTGATTCAATATCGAAATAGGCGTGCCTCAATTCGTGTCTCAAGATTCTGACTTTATCATCCCTTATGATATTTTCCCAGCATGTCTTGTCAAGCGCTATAATGTAATCGTATCCTTCGATGGCTTCTGCCTCATCTATGGTCAAATGCCGGAGCAGGTCGTTTGTTTTCATTATACGTGCAAGCACCAGCATACCACCCGATTTCCTCTTTTTAATGTCAAACAAAGCCTTAATCTTTGCGTTCTTCAACTCAGGAAAATATTCA
>MWEV01000281.1 GCA_002071245.1 Deltaproteobacteria bacterium ADurb.Bin026 | reverse complement strand
ACAGAGAAGGCGAAGTCGGCACATACAACCCATCAGGACAGGCTTAGCTGTTATGCATGCCATTCGGGCGGTGCATACAGGAATTGTTATGGTTGCCATATGGACAAAGGGGCAACATCAAAGCCTGGATTTATGCTCGGCATAAACCCCAGAGATAAAAAGACCATTACTACATTGCGCTTGATCCCTACCGTTAGAGATGCTTTTAAAGAGGCAGGGATAAAGATGGAGAGATTCGATTCTGTTCCCAATTATTGGGATACGGCAACTCACAATATCAAGAAAAGGACTGAGCGGACACGCTCCTGTGTGGTATGCCACGAAGAAAGAAAGGATTTTCTTACACGGGAAATGCTTATAAAGAACGGCTCAAAGGCAAACGAGGGTCTTGTCTATACGCCGAAATCATTAAAATCAGGAGGAAAATAATGATCAAGAAAACGGCTTTATGTAGCATTATGGTGCTTGTTCTGGCCTTGGTAATTCCCTTTGCACTTTCCGCAAGGGATGTTGATCCGATAGTCTCCACTGACTGGCTGGAGAAGAATCTGACAAACCCTAAGGTTACAGTAATCGATATCAGAAAGGTAGAGGAATATAAGGAAGGACACATCCCCAATGCAATAAATGTAATCTACGGTTCGTGGGCCGTCATGAAGGCAGGCATAAGAAATGAACTTCCCCCGACAGACGACCTGTTTGATCTGATCGGTTCAGCGGGCATCGGTGCGGATTCAATCGTCGTTGTAGTTGGAAAGGCAGATAATTTGCCAAACCGTACGGATGTTTCGAGGGTTGCGTGGACTTTAAAATATGCAGGCATCCAGAATGTTGCTATCCTTGATGGTGGATATGATAAATGGTTAGTCGAGAAGAAAGCAGTTTCAAGGGAAGCGTTCAAGGCAAAATCTAAATCCTATCAGGAAAAGGCAAATGAAAACCTTTTCGTAAAAAAGGACTATGTCAAAAACAACATCGGAAAAGTTATTATTGTTGATGTCAGGGAGCCAGAATTTTTCGAGGGTAAAAAGAAGCTTGATTTTGTGGCAAAAACCGGAAGAATAAAGGGTGCATTAAACCTTCCGACTTCAAAGGCATTTAAAAATGATGGTACTTACAAAAGTAAGGATGAACTTGCCGCACTTGTTGCCGGGGTAATAGGCAAAGACACTTCGAAAGAAATCATTGTTTATTGTGATACAGGAAAGGTGTGTACAGCCTGGGCGTATGTTATGACAGAGATTCTTGGTTATAAGAATGTTAAGGATTATGATGGTTCTACGGAAGAATGGATGAAAGACCCAAATGCGCCTATAGAGCCTTAACAGGGTAAAGGTTTATGTTAGGACTGAGGTTTAAGATGTATGCCTATAGACAGAGCAGTCTTAGTTTGTTTGCTTAAAAATCAACCTCAGTCCTGCGTTATCTGTAAGATTAAACTTCAAAAACCATCTTTTGCACTTGGAGTCCTTTGATCTGTTTGAGTTTGCCCTCTACCTCGTCACAGGTGTTTTGATCACCGAATATTTCAAGGATTATCAATCCTGTTGGGGAGCAGATATTTTCGGTTACCTCATGCAGTCCGAGTCTTGTCCTGATATAACATCCACATTCCGTGAATACGCTTTGAATCTGTGCGGCATTTTCAACACGGTTTGTTATCAGTATACCAATTACACATCTTTGCGCCATAATATTCCTCCTTAAGCTGTTTTGTCATGCACCTTTTTTGATCCATGCAACGGTCCCGTTAAAAGAAGATACGAGTTTCAAAATGTATTATAATGTCTTATACTTTGTCACGCATAATATTAATATGGGGCACGAAAACATAATTTAGCTCTTTTTGGGTGTAATGAGATGGAGATCATAATTTATATTGCAGTTGGGTTTGTTGTTGGCTGTGGAATTGCATGGCTTTATTGCTCGATATGTTCAAGAAAAAGGCAAACTGAATTGGAGATAAGGGCGAATCTTGCCGAGGCGATGTCCATGGAGAAGGAGAAACAGATTCTTCAGAAAGAAACGGAACTCAATCAGATCAGAAATGAGCTTAATCTTGAGCGTCAGGCAAAGATAGAGGCGCTCACAAGACTTGAGGCATCCGAAAAACACCTTGAAGAAGAGATAAAAAGGATTGAAACCATCAGGGCAGAGCTTAGCGAAACGTTCAGGGCGCTTTCGCTGGATGCCTTGACTAAAAATTCGGATGAGTTCAAAAGATATGCTGATGAGTTCATAAGGCTTGCCGAGGAAAAGCTGAAATCCCAGGCCACAGAAGGCAAAAGGGAGCTTGAGGTAAAAAAAGGGCTTATCGATCAGAATATCGATGCGGTACACAAAACTTTAACGGAGGTTCAAAAGAAGGTCGAGGATTTCGGAAGGTTGAGTGGAGAGAGGATTACTGAGGTAGCAGCACTTTTAAAAAGGCATGAGGAGGTTACCCAGAGACTCAACGATACGACTATGCATCTTGGAAATGCCCTTGCAAGTTCTAAAAAGAGGGGAGAGTGGGGAGAGCGTATGGCAGAGGACATTCTGCAACTTATAGGCATGACAGAAGGCATAAACTATATAAAGCAGAAAACGCTCGAAACATCTTCTGGTAGACCAGACTATACATTTTTTCTGCCAAACAAAACAAAGATAAATATGGATGTAAAATTCCCGCTTGACAATTATATGCATTATCTGAATGCCGAATCCGGACACGATAAAAAACGTTTCAGGGATGAATTGCTTAAAAACGCGAGGCTTATGATAAAGCAAATTACGACCCGTGAGTACATTAACCCCTCTGAAAACACAGTTGATTATGTGATTATGTTTATTCCTAATGAGCAAATATATGGCTTTATCAATGAGGCAGATTCAACGATTATGGATGAGGCCCTAAGGCAAAAGGTGATCCTATGTTCACCGTTTACCCTTTATGCCGTCCTCGCAGTTGTCAGGCAGGCCGTTGAAAATTTCAACCTTGAGCGAAAAGCCTCTGAAATATTAAGGCTTCTTACCGAGTTTTCCAAACAATGGATGGCATATAAGGAAAGATTTAAATTAATGGGCGAGAGGCTTGATGCTGCAAAAAGGGAGTACGACAACCTTTTAACAACCAGAACAAATCTACTTGAAAGGTCTCTTCGCAAAATAGACGAAATAGGAAGGCAGGGGGGCAAAACCATTGAGCAAGATTTAAACAATGGGCAGAAGGATTAAGATAATATTATACTGTTAAAAACGTCTTATTATTCAGCGGTTCTTACAGTTACGGCCTCGCCTTTTTTGATTCCTGCTTTTTCTTGAAAGTTTCCTTTGTAATAACCGAATTCGAGATATCCAGAGCTTCCTGTTATACATGTATAATCCTGCTCAAAATAGCTCTTATGGAGTGAGCCAAAAGCGATGTTGCCAACGCTTATCTTGAATTTGTTACCACTTGTAAAATCATTAAAGGTTTCTATATCTATATTTGTTATAGCATTACCGAATTTGTCAAACCTTACCACCTCGCCGATCAAAACAGCGTTAATTATGTCAGGATAGATGTTTGTCAGGCAAACGAGATCAATCACACGTTCGCCAAGTACCGAAGGATGAAGCCCGAAGGCAAAATGGGCAGCAATGGGTGCAAACACATCCCTCCCGTGAAAAGATGAGCTGATCTGTTTGAGCATGAAATCACGGTTTGTAACGGCATAGCTCTCTGTATCGCTTTCAATAAGCAACGAAAATATGCCATTATCGGGCCCTATAAATATATGACCATCCTTATAGAGCGCTAATGCCCTCCTTTTGCTTCCCACTGTTGGGTCGACTATTGCAACATGGATAGAACCCTTTGGAAAATATTGGTAATATTCCTTCAAAAGGAAGGCGCCTTCACGTATATCCTGTGGCTCAATTTCATGGGTGATATCGACAATCCTCACGTCTTGGTTAATAGAAAGAATGACGCCCTTCATAATCCCAACATAAGGGTCTTTCAATCCGAAATCGGTTAACAGGGTAATTGTTTTCACTTTCATACAGTAAAGAGCATTTTAATATATTTTTTGAACGGTTTCTCTATAATCCCCTTTTCTGTAATAATGTTTGAAATATGCTGCTCCGGGGTAATATCAAAAGAGTAATATCGTGCCTTTATGGCTTTGAGCGTCAAAGGCTTTCCATTTATATACTTGACCTCTTTGCCGTTCCTTTCTTCTATGGGAATGGATGCACCATTTTGGATATTCCTGTCAAACGTCGAAACAGGGGCTGCAATAAAAAAAGGAATTTTGTAATGGTAAGCGCAAAGGGCAACCATGCTTGTTCCTATTTTATTTGCCGTATCTCCGTTCAGGGCAATCCGGTCGGCGCCTACAATTATCTTATTTATGACCTTTTTATAGCAGAGCAGACCAACATGGTTATCCGGAACAATCTCGACATCCACACCCTCCTCGAACAGTTCCCAAGCCGTTAGCCTTGCGCCCTGAAGATAAGGCCTTGTTTCGGTTGCGAACACCTTGATCCTTTTACCGCTTTCATGCGCTGCCCTTATCACGCCAAGAGCTGTTCCGTATCCGCCCATGGCAAGGGCGCCTGCGTTGCAATGTGTCAGTATGGTATCCCCATCATCGATCAATTCAGCACCAAAAAGGGATAGCATCCTGTTGTTCTCGATATCCTCGACATGAATCGAGATCGCCTCGTCAAGCATAAGCCCCGGCATATCTATGTGTTTACAGAATTTTTTGAATGCGTTTTTCATGCGTTCCAATGCCCAGAAAAGATTTACCGCAGTAGGTCTTGTTTTTGATAATCTTTCGCAAATATTTTCAATATCTTTGTCCTTGACGCTGTCCTTTGAAGACAAAATACTAAAGATTCCCAGCACCACTCCATATGCGGCCACGATGCCAATAAGGGGGGCACCTCTAACTGCCATGCTTTTTATGGCATATGCGACATCTTTTATATTATCGCACTTCAAATAGGTCTTTTTGAAGGGAAGTTCTCTTTGGTCAAGCAGATAAAGAGAGTTGTTTTTCCAGAAAACATGATTGGTCATCGAAAATCCTCTATGTAGCGAATATTAAACACCGATGATTGCACACCTAAAAAAATTTTGTACTCGACTTTTGCGTCAGTCTTTTAATCTTTTTAACAATAATTCGTTTAACAGCTTTGGATTTGCCTTGCCTTTCATCTCTTTCATCACCTGTCCGACAAAAAATCCAAGCAGTTTTTCCTTCCCTGCCCTGAACTCTTCAACTTCTTTGGGAAAGCGCTCAACAATAGCTTCAACAATAGAATTTATTGCGGATGCGTCTGATATCTGGACAAGTCCCTTTTCTGCAACGAGCCTTTTGGGTGATGCCCCTGTTTCGCATAGTTCAGAAAATATATCTTTCCCTATTTTTATGCTTATTGTGCCATCTTTGATAATGGACAACAACTCTGCAAGGTGTTTGTGCGATATAAGCGCATCAATTGTTGTGGTGCCCCTTTCTTTTAATTCTCTTAATAGCTCTGTCATAATCCAATTGCTTACTGTCTTAGGTTCGGGGAATAATTCCACTGTTTTTTCGAAATAATCTGCAATAGCCTTATCGGACGACAGTATCTCTACATCGTATTTCGGCAGCCCGTATGTATCTATGAATCTTTCCATCTTCTCCATTGGGAGTTCGGGAAGCGTTTCTTGAATATCGGATATCCATCCATCATCAACTGTGAGAGGCAGCAGGTCTGGTTCAGGAAAATACCTATAATCATGAGCCTCTTCCTTCCCCCTCATTGAATAAGTGGTGCCTGTGTCCACGTTAAAGAGTCTCGTTTCTTGAACCACCTCTTTGGCTTTTTTGACCAGATCGATCTGTCTTTTGATCTCATAATCGAGAGATCTTTCTATGGATTTGAATGAATTGAGGTTTTTTAATTCAATTCTTGTGCCCAATGTGTCTTCGCCCTTCTTGCGAACGGAAATATTTGCATCGCATCTGAAACTGCCTTCCTCCATGTTTCCATCGCATATGTCGAGATAGATAAGAACGTCCCTAAGCATTTTAAGATAAAGGGTTGCCTCTTCGGGTGTCCTTATATCGGGTTCGCTTACTATCTCGAGAAGCGGCATGCTTGAGCGATTATAATCTACCATGCTGTATGAGCTTGTCTCAATAGAACCTTCGTGCACAAGCTTGCCCGCATCTTCCTCCATGTGTATCCTTTTTATCCTGATGCGTTTTTTTGCATCATTCAGGTAGATGTCCAGATAACCGTTCTCGCAGATAGGTTCTTCATACTGAGAAATTTGATATCCCTTTGGAAGATCAGGGTAATAATAATTTTTTCTGGCAAAGATACTTTTTCTGTTAATAGTGCAATGCACCGCGAGACCGAGCTTGATGGCAAAATCAACAACCCTTCTGTTTAAAACCGGCAATGAGCCGGGTAGTCCCATGCAGGTAGGACAGGTGTGGCTGTTGGGCTCTGCCCCGAACTTTGTTGAACACCCGCAAAACAATTTACTGTTTGTCAGCAGATGGGCATGAACCTCAAGGCCCATCACCCCTTCAAAATCATCGTAGTCCACAAATCACCTCTTCAATTAAAAATAAACAAGCCTTTATATTTTTCTTTAAGGTTTACATGCTTATGTCGTCTTCTTCCACTTCAGGTACAAATCCGTCTTCAACATGTTCTTTCTTGAATCCATTTGATCCTCTGTCGTCTCTGCCGGACGGTGTGCCCGTTGGTATCATCTTCATGTCTGTTGCTTCAATATCGAAGACCCTCCGTTTTATCCCATCTTTACCTTCATACTCGCGTGACCTAATCCTCCCCTCGATATAAACAAGTTTACCCTTTTTGAGGTATTCACCGGCAATTTCTCCGAGCCTTCGCCATGCAATTATGCTATGCCATTCAGTCTTGTCCTGTTTTACGCCGTTTTTATCTTTCCATGTTTCTGATGTAGCAATCCGAAAACTTGCGACGGGGGTGCCATCCGCGGTGTATCTCAACTCCGGATCAGCCCCAAGCCTGCCTAAAAGTATCACTTTATTTACATTTGACATAACTACCCCCTAACTATCTGTCAAGATTCTGCAATCATAAATGATTTCATTTAAAGTTATAGTATAAATTTGCAAAAGTCAACGGAGATTAAAGCTCGGAAATATCTTGTCTAACGTGTCAGATCAATTATTGAGGTATAAAAAAGCATGAGGCTCAGAACAATCAGTATTAGTGTGCTGATATACGATACTACATTTACCCATGTCGAGTTTCTGTATTCACCCATAAGTTCTTTATTATTGATTAGTTGCAGTATATATATCAGTATGACCGGCAAAAGCAAACAGTTTATTATCTGAGAAAACCACATGACCTTTATAAGGGGCAGATTGGGTATGAGGACTATTGCCACGGTTATAGCGAGTATGGATGTAAAGAGAAAATTGAACTGAGGGGCCTCTTTAAAGTTTTTTCCAACCCCGGCCTCCCAGCCCATCGCTTCGCATATATAGTATGTTGTTACTAAAGGCAGAATACAGGCAGAAAACAAAGACGCGTTTGCCAGGCCAACGGCGAATAGTATGTATGCATATTTTCCAGCTAATGGCTTTAACGAAAACGCAGCCTCTTCTGCTGAATCTATCATGATGCCTGCAGGATAAAGTGTTGTCCCGCATGCAACTATTATAAAGTATGCGACCACCCCCATCATAATTGAGCCGAAAATTACATCAAATCTTGACGCCCAAAGGTCATTTTCATTCAAACCCTTTTCAACTACAACAGATTGCAGATAAAACTGCTGCCAAGGAGTAATTGATGTGCCGATAATGCTGATGATTATGATAAGATAGTCAGCATTCCACTGGATAGAGGGCGTTATTGTCTTTTTCATTACTTCGTTCCAATCCGGCTTTGCAAGAAACGCAGAAAAGATATACGTAAGGTATATGAGGCAGACAAAAAGAAATATCTTTTCAAATATGCTGTAATTCCATCTTCTTACCAAAAACCACACAAAAAAGGCACCTAAAGGTACAGATACATATTTGCTTACATTGAACAACTCCATGCTTGCCGCCCATCCGGAGAATTCAGCCATTGTATTGCCAAGATTTGTAAAAAACAGACACAGCATGACCCAAAAAGCGGTGTTTATACCATAATTTTCACGAATGAGATCGGCGAGTCCTTTGCCTGTTACTACCCCCATTCTCGATGACATTTCCTGATATATGATAAGCAGGAATACTGTGGGTATCAATGTCCACAGGAGGTTATACCCATAACGCGCCCCTGCAATGGAATAAATGGCGATTCCACCGGCGTCGTTGTCAATGTTTGAGGTTATGATTGCCGGCCCCACAAGCGAGAGCAATATAATCAGTTTTCTGAAGGTGAACATGTCCACTTATACCACATAAAGATGGCAAGTTCCAACACTCAA
>MWEV01000280.1 GCA_002071245.1 Deltaproteobacteria bacterium ADurb.Bin026 | reverse complement strand
GCAAGGGTAAGCTCGACAACTCCAAGGCTTGATGATAGATGTCCACCGTTTTTTGACACGACTTCGATAATCAATGTACGTATCTCATCGGACAGAGTCTCAAGTTCAGGCAGAACCAATCTTTTTAGATCATCGGGGGAGTTGATTTTTTCAAGATACATCAGGTAGCCCTGTTGCCCAGATACCTTGCAAGGTCTGAAAGTATTTTTGCCCTATCTCCTAAGGATTCTATGGAGCCGATAGCCTCATCGATAAGTTGTTCAAGCTTGATCTTCGAAGTTACAATTCCATAGTGCTTAATATATGTCTGTTTACCGGTATCCTTTTTTAGCCTTTTGCCAACAAGTTCTTCATCGCCTTCAGCATCCAGTATATCATCCATAATCTGAAAGGCAAGACCTATACACTCAGCATATTTTGTAAACCTCTTAAGTTCGCTTGCCCTTGAGCCTCCGGCAATCGCCCCAACCCGAACCGATGCCCTTATTAATGCGGTTGTCTTATGCAGATGGATATAATTAAGTATATTTTTGGTGCCTTCCTTGCCGTCATAAAGAATGTCCATAACCTGACCCCCGACCATGCCATCGGCGCCTGCAGCGGAGGCGATCTCGAAAATAATCTTCTTCAGCGTTCTTGGACTTATGTTTTCTGTATAACGATTGTCAGACAAAATGCGAAACGCCTCTGTTAGAAGTGCGTCACCAGCAAGTATCGCAACGGCATCACCAAACACCTTGTGGCAGGTAGGTCTGCCACGTCTTATATCATCATTGTCTATGCTTGGAAGGTCGTCATGTATGAGCGAATATGTGTGTATCATCTCTATGGAGCAGGCAAGTGGCAGCAGATCGTCACTTGGTTTTTTGTTTGCCTCACAGGCGGCGATAGCAAGTATGGGTCTTATCCTTTTACCGTTGGAAAAAAGCATATACTCCATTGCGTCTCGTAAAATACCCGGTGTATTTTTGAATGATGAAAAAACATCCTTTAATGAGTTCTCAACTATAATACGTTTATCGTGTAAATATGTCCCGAGTTCCATCACATTTCATCCTGTAGAAACGGCCTCTTTTCCATTGTGCCATCCTCTTTTTTAATAAGGATTTCAACCTTTTTTTCTATTTCGTCAAGCCTTTTGGTAAGGTCTTTTGTTAGTGATAGACCTTCCCTGAAAAGGCTCAAGGCCTCATCAAGAGAGACGCTCCCTTCGTCGAGAGTCCTAACGATTGTTTCAAGTTTTTTCAAGCCGTCTTCAAATTTCATCTGTTCATGCCTATTATAAAATTTAAAATCAGATATTTTCAAGTTGATAATTTAAATTAAACAATGTAACCTTATTCGATAGGCTATGGCAACGATGGTTACAAAGTTTCCAATTACAAAAGAGGGCTACGAGAGCCTAAAGAAGGAGCATGAATACCTTCTCAATACAAAAAGACCTAGGATCATACAGGCCATAGAAGAGGCTCGTGAACACGGCGATTTGTCTGAAAATGCAGAATATGAAGCAGCGAAGGAAGAATTCCAGTTTCTTCAAAAAAAGGTCGCGGAACTTGAGGATATGATAAGAAATTCAGAGGTAGTTGACGTAAGACATTCAGGGTTTGAACATGTTGAGTTTGGTTGTAATGTTGTCTTGAGAAACATCGATATGGACGAAGATGTTATATATCAGTTGGTAGGACCCTATGAATCAGATATACAAAATGGAAAAATCTCAATGAGTTCACCTCTCGGAAGAGCGCTTCTTGGTAAATGTGTCGGAGACGAGGTTGCTTTTTCAGCACCGGGCGGTCAGCGAAACTACCAAATAGTAAAAATCAACTAATAACCGTAGATTTATATTGTCTTATCGTTTCTGTTCCCTTCTTTTAATAAATTCAAGCACATTGTCAAGTCTTAATTTTTTTGCAATATCCAATACCGACCTGTTATCCTTGTTTAAGATAGTCAGGTCAGCGCCCCTTTCAATAAGGAACGAGGCGACGCCTGTGTACATCTTCATGCATGCATTTATTAGAGGCGTATTTCCAAATTTATCTTGTTTGTTCATATCAGCCTGATACTCGACAAGTAACTTCACTATATCGGTATGTCCATTTCTGGTGGCAAGCATCAAAGGCGTATCGCCATTACCGTCAACAACATTTACATCAGCGCCTCTTGCCATCAAAAGTCTCGCAATTCCCAGGTGACCGCGCGCACACGCATACAAAAGTGGTGTATTGCCATTTTTGTTCTTTGTGTTAACCTGTGCGCCATGATCAATGAGTAGTCTTGCAATATCAGTAAAACCAAACATGCTTGCTATTGTAAGAGATGTTGAACCATTGGCATCCGCAACATTCACATCGGCGCCTTTTTCGATTAACGTTCCAAGGTTCTCAGGATTGCCTTTCTCACATGTCTTTATCAATATTTCTGTATATTGATTACTCATAATATAATACCCCCTTTCCCAAATGATTTGCTGTCTAAAAAATTGTAGCAATATTTCAAACACTGTAAAGGCATTCTTTGCCCAGACAGATCTATTTTAAATGGTTGTGATAAGTTTTTCGCCTTAGTTTTGGTATTCAAACAAGGCAAAATTGAGAAATAATTATGGTCTTGTTGGTACAAATGTCTTATGTTCCGGTACCCATTTTCCGTTTACTGTTTGACCGGGAACAACAACCCACTCACCAGAAGGCTTAGTTTGGCCATATCTTGCAGTAAACTCAGGGTCAGGATATGCATATGCAGTGTTTGATGGTTGAGGGTATACATATATAACTTTAGGTTGCGGATAAACATAAACCTTTTGCGGAGGTGCATTATATGCAAAGCTTTGTGCCATCATGTTTGTGATGACTGCACCGACAAGGATTCCACCGGCTATAGCAGCACCGACACCCCATCCGCTGTTACATCCGCCGCAACCCCTGTAATGCCAGCCATGCGACCAGGAATAACCTGCGAAGGTAAAGACGAAAAACAACAAAATGACAAAAACTGCAATTAACTTCCTCATGTTTACATTATAGCATCTTTTTCTCTGTTTGCAAGCCCATCCTATGTTTAGAATGGATACAGGCAAGATGTGTTTATTGCATTAATATTGGATCAGTTGGCGGATAAATAGATATATGTATTCCATGATGTGGTAGGCAATTTTTCAATCTGTATTATTAACATTGACTATTTAACGGTTTTTTATTATCTTATATACCTTATATGTTTGAGAAATTACAGGAAAGATTAGAAACTACCTTCAAAAAGCTCAGAGGTTATGGAAAACTCACAGAGGACAATATAAAGGATTCTCTGCGTGAGGTAAGAGTAGCACTGCTTGAAGCAGATGTTAACTACAAGGTTGCCAAGGAGTTTCTCGACAGGGTTAAAGAAAAGGCGTTGGATGGAGATGTTCTCTCGAGTATAACACCGGGTCAGCAATTCATTAAACTTGTCCACGATGAATTATGTGAACTGCTCGGCAGTACAAACAAACCACTCGATGTTTCAGGCTCTCCCCCTGTTGTCGTTATGCTTGCCGGATTACAGGGTTCCGGTAAAACAACAACCGCAGGTAAGCTTGCGATATTT
>MWEV01000279.1 GCA_002071245.1 Deltaproteobacteria bacterium ADurb.Bin026 | reverse complement strand
TACCAGATATCCCCCAAGGAGATAGAAAGCAAGAATATATTTGGTGAAACGATAAAAAGAAAGGTCATAGGCATCACCGCATCCAATGAGTTTCTGACAAAAAAGGAAACGCTGATAGGCGCTGTTGGAAAGGCAGGGATACAGACATACAACCTTACAAGGATCACCATTGTTGGGATCGTCAAATTAATAGAGGGTAGCATATCGCCGAAACAAGTCGGCGGCCCCCTGTTGATCCTCGAGGTTGCTGGAAAACAGGCAAAGGAAGGGGCAAAAAATCTCATATATTTTATTGCTATTATCAGCATCAACCTCGCTGTAATCAATCTTCTGCCGATACCTATACTTGACGGAGGACATATTATGTTCCATCTGGTCGAGATCATTATAAGGAGAAAAATTTCGCAAAGGTTCATTGACATTGCACAAAAGGCTGGCATGGGGGTACTTCTGGCAATCATGGTTCTTGCCTTTTTCAATGACCTTATGCGTATATTCTATGGAAGATAGGATTATCCTTGGTATAGACAACTCCCTGGACTTTCTTAATATTGTTATTGCCTCGGACAACAGGATTATTGAAGAGAGGCGTATAGGAAATATGAGGATCCCCTCGGGTGTAATAGGAACAGAGGTCTCCGAAATGCTGTCTTCCAACAATTTTACATTCGAGAATGTCCGTGCAATAATCGTTACGTTGGGCCCGGGCTCGTTCACCGGCATAAGGGTTGCCCTTGCCTTTTGCAAAGGGATTGCCTCAGGAATGAACGTCCCCATAACGGGAATACCCACCCTCGATGTGCTTGCATCCCCTTTCTCATTTATGGAAAACCATTTCTTGTGTCCTCTCATAGATGCTAAAAAGAATGAGGTCTTCTGTTCGCTCTATTTCGTAACACATGGCAAGATAGAGAGAATCAGAGAATATACCGCCATCAAGCCCGAACACATAAAAGAATTTGTTAATATGCCTTGTATATGCTTTGGAACAGGGGTTAACGTCTGCGAAAAACATCTGCTGGACATCGGTAAAAGCATTATTATTGATAAAGGCTACTCGAAAAACATCACCGGCGAGGCAATAATCAAAGAAGGCTTGAAAAAATCCTCGTCAATGTCGGCTATGACTGATAGTTTAATGCCTATCTACGGAAGAAGGTCTGAAGCGGAAATCAAATTCAACGTCTCATTGACCTGATTTTTCCTTAAAGAGTTTTAAAAGATATCTTTTTGGTGTATAATTTAAAATGCGTTAATAACAACAACCGCCAAAACCCTGAAGGATAGATACTTTATAGACAGGTTTGGATTTATGATATTAAAGGCATGGAACCCTCTGGGGCTTTTGGCGCTGGAATCTATTTTAGGAGTATACATTGAAAACAATAGATGAAATAAACGAAAAGATCAAAAGCGGAAAGGCTGTAGTGGTTACCGCGGAGGAAATGGTAGAAATAACAAAAGACAAAGGAACGAAAAAGGCCGCAGATTATGTGGATGTCGTAACAACAGGCACGTTTGGGCCGATGTGCAGCAGCGGCATGTTCATAAATCTCGGACACTCAAAGCCAAGGATCAAGATCGGTGGCGGTAAATGCCTGCTCAACGATGTGCCGGCTTATACAGGCATAGCAGCCGTAGATGTATATCTGGGTGCCACGGCAATCCCCGAGGATGATCCGAGAAACATGGTTTACCCTGGCGCATTCAAGTATGGTGGCGCACATGTAATCGAAGAGTTCATCAGTGGAAAAAATATAAGACTTGTTTCAACAGCGTATGGTACCGACTGCTATCCAAGAAAACATATTGAAACATATATAAACAAAGAAACGGTAAACGAGGCGTACCTTTACAACCCAAGAAATGCGTATCAGAATTACAATGTGGCGGTTAATCTTTCAAAAAAGGTCATTTACACTTACATGGGCATTGTAAGACCACACATGCACAGTGCAAACTACTGCAGCGCCGGGCAGCTTTCGCCATTACTGAAAGACCCCAAATATAAAACAATTGGAATAGGTACAAGGATATTCCTCGGCGGAGGTATAGGGTATGTTGCATGGAACGGCACACAGCATAACCCCTGTGCACAGCGTAGTCCGGACGGCCTACCAAGGGCCGGAGCCGGAACCATAGCTGTTGTCGGCGATGCTAAAGCGATGAATAGCAGCTACATTAAGGGTGCAAGTTTTGTTGGTTACGGCGTTTCTATGTTTGTGGGTTTGGGCATTCCCATTCCTGTGCTGGATGAAGAAATGGCCTATTTTACGTCGAGGAGCGACGAGGACTTCTGGGCACAGGTCGTCGATTATGGAAACGATTACCCAAACAGGATACCAAAGAGTATCGGCGAGGTAAATTACGCCCAACTAAAATCTGGAAAAATCATTATTAACGGCAAGGAAGTGCCCACCTATCCTATATCGAGCTATTCAAAGGCAGTTGAAATAGCGACTACCCTGAAGGACTGGATAAAATCAGGGACATTTCTTCTTACAAACCCCGTTATGCCATTGCCGGGCGTTGAATCAGGGATAAAACTCAACACCCTGGAAGAGAACATTCCTGGAATTCTATAAAACTGAAAACTATACAGTTTATACTTCTGGTGCGGGCGAGAAAAACCTGAACGACAAACGATTTGACCTCACATAGGCCAACCAACTAACTATTGATGAGCCGTTTTAGCAAAAGATGACAACGTTGAACAAAAAAGCAATTGCATTATTGTCAGGCGGACTGGACAGTGTCCTTGCGGTCAAGCTGATAATCGACCAGGAAATAAAGGTTGTTGCCCTACATTTTACTTCCCCGTTTAGCAGTAAAAGGGATAAAATCAAGGGGTTACAGGCAGAGCGGGCTGCCCGCGAATTGGGTATAAGACTTATTCTGATTCATAAAGGCATGGAGTATGTTGATGTTGTAAAAACGCCCAAACATGGCTATGGCAAAAACATGAATCCATGTATAGACTGCAGGTGTTTTATGCTCAAAAAAACCAAAGAGTTAATGGCCAAAGAAGATGCGGGCTTCGTTGTGACAGGCGAAGTACTCGGTCAAAGACCAATGTCTCAAAGAAGAGATGCAATACATATCATAGAAAGAGAAAGCGGGCTAACAGGCCTCATTGTAAGACCTCTCTCCGCCCGACATTTTCAACCCTCGATCCCCGAAACAGAAGGCATTATAGATAGATCAAGACTCCTCAATATCTCAGGCAGGTCTAGAGAGACACAATACAAACTCGTCAAGCTGTTCAATTTAAATGAATACAGTAGCCCGGGGGGTGGTTGTCTGCTGACGGACGAGGCCTTTTCCAGAAAACTAAGAGACCTCTTTTTTTATGATAAGAATTTTAACATGCAAGATGTAGAGTTTTTGAGTATAGGCAGACATTTCAGGCTATCATCGGACACAAAATTGATAATAGGAAGAAATGAAACCGAAAACGAAAGGCTGGTTGCACATTGGCAAAAGCCCTACATATTGTTGTGCCCCTCAGATTTTAGTGGCCCTGTTGGCATTATCAAGGGGGCTTATACGGGTGAAAATATCGCTGTTTCAGCAAATATCATTGGTAGCTACGCAAAATACAACTCGAACAGGATAACCTTAGAGATTAACAACAAGGAGCCCGAGAAACACATTGTCAATAGGTTCGATGTAGACATCGACAAGCTGAAGATATAATGCCCAGCATGCTTTTATGATTCAACCCTTGCGCTTGAATCTGGCATGTATATAAAATGATTACGGTTAAAGAAAAAGGAGAAAACAGGAGGAGATCATATGAAGCTATTGAATGACCTCTATGTATACCCATGGATGTCTTTTCAAGAAAACAATTGCAACACAGTTTTCATCGACGGCAAAATACCTTTGATCATCGACCCGGGTCATACACACCTTTTTAGGCATGTAATAGATGGGATGGCCCGCGATGGGAAATCGCTTGATCACGCGAGGCTTATCATATGTACCCACGGGCATCCGGACCATATAGAAGCTATCGACAGATTTAATGATAATGTACTGAAAGGCATTAGCAAAACAGAGTACGAATACCTTAACAACGACGGCAAAGAGCTTTTTCTTGCCACAGGTTGTCATATAAATAAGATGCCTTTTAAAATATTTCTTAAACCGGGTAAGATACAACTCGGGGACAAAACCTTCAGGATCATCCCTTCGCCAGGACATTCTCCGGGCTCGATTTGTCTTTACTGGGAAGAAGAAAAGGTGCTTATTTCGGGGGATACTGTTTTTTATATGGGTGTTGGAAGGACAGACCTGTACGGCGGCGACATCAAGATGCTTGCACAGAGCATTAAAGAGCTTTCAAGACTCTCTGTTGAATACCTCATTCCAGGACATGGAGAAATCGTACGCGGTAAAAACACCATACGCAAAAACTTTGATGTAATTATAAGCGAATATTTTAAATGATATCGGCTTGTTATACGTTGTTGACTTTCTTTGGAACCATGCATATAATGACTTGGAAATAAGGTTTGGATGTACAAACATTTTTTTGTGAAAAATATAAAGAGCGCATTGATATAAACAAAAGACCATGTCCTCATCCTAACGATTATTGCCCTTATAGAACAAGGTGTATTATAAACATGGTATACAGAGAAAAACATGACTGCGCTGCAAAAGAGGAGGAACAAGGTGAGAATGCCTGATGAATATGTTTGCAATATGTGCGGTTTTTTATTCCTTTCCGGAGAGAAAGTGAATATATTCTGCCCTGAGTGTGGTAGCAGCATGGTCGCCAAAGAGGTAAGCTACGAGGAATTCCTCGATGAAGATGCATATAGCTTCAACTTCAAACAGATAAATTTTCAGAAACTTTTGTAAATATTTTCTATCTTCTGGAACAAAAGACATGTTTTATTTATTTGGTAAAGTCGAGGGGATCGCCTTTTTCCCTTAACTTCTTGACCTTAAACCACAGTTTATCGTATGACATATTGAGATATTTTGCAGCATGTGAAATCTTCCCTTCGGCCTTCATCAAGGCCTTTTTAATCAATTCACGCTCGATTTCCTCAAGACTTAAACCTTCGTCGGGTATTTCGAAATTACTCGATAGGTTCTTTGCCTTTTCCTGCTTTACCTCTTCTGGCATATAGTCCGCACTAACAACATCATCTTCGCACATAATATATGCCCTTTCCATAACAGATTCGAGCTGTCTTACATTCCCTGGCCATCGGTATTTCATGAGAATCTGAAGTGCCTCGTTTGAGATGGTCTTTTTCCTGCTATGGACTTCATTCAGCCTGCTTAAAAAGTGCTCTACAAGTAGCGGAATATCAGCCACTCTTTCCCTTAACGGTGGGACTGAAAAGGCTATGACGTTTAGCCTGTAATAAAGGTCTTCACGAAAGGCGCCCTTCGCTATTTCTTCTTCCAGTTTTTTATTCGTTGCCGCAATAATCCTCACATCAAGCCTTATGTTTTCGGAACCGCCTATCCTGCGAATCTCCCTCTCCTGGATAGCCCTTAACAGTTTTGCCTGTGTGCTCAGTGTTAAATCTCCTATTTCATCCAGAAAAAGGCTGCTCCCGTTTGCCTGTTCAAATAAACCCGCATGGCGGGTCATGGCACCGGTAAATGCACCCTTCTCATACCCAAACAGTTCGCTTTCAAGCAACGTTTCGGGTATCGCTGCACAATTGATTGCAAAAAAGGGTTTGTTTCTCCTTGGACTGTTATAGTGGATGCTTTTTGCAAAGAGCTCCTTGCCTGTACCGCTTTCTCCATATATAAGAACCGTAGAATTTGTCGGTGCAACCTTTTTAACGATTTTATAAAGCTCCTCCATTCTCCCGTGTACACCCACAACATTATCGAGACTGAACTTCTCATGGAGTTGATCCTGGAGCATGATGTTGTCTTTCAGAAGCCTTACCTGGTTCATCGCATTGTTTATTATGATGAGCAACTGGTCCTTCTCGAAAGGCTTTTCAAGGTAATAGAAGGCGCCAAGCTTTGTAGCCTCTATCGCTGAAGGGATTGAACCGAATGCTGTAATAATTATTACATGGCACGCCATGTCGAGCCTTTTGACCTCCTTTATAACCTCCGTGCCATCAATATCGGGTAGCCTCAGATCTGTTACAACCAAATCAAAAGAGCTGGCCTTAATCTGTTCTATGGCCTTTTTACCACAGTCTACATCCTCTACAAAAAAACCCTCCTTTGTTAGAATTGTCTTGATAATGCCTCTTTGGTGATTGTCGTCTTCTACCAACAGAATAGTGCCTGTATTAAACTTCATGGTGTGGTACCTTTATTGTAATGGTTGTCCCTTTGCCGACCGCGCTTGTAATTGTTATCGTTCCGCCGTGTTCCTCCACAAACCGCTTAGTTACGCTTAAGCCCAATCCAATTCCAAGTTTTTTTGTAGAATAATACGGCTCAAATATTTTATCAAGTTCGTCGGGACCGATACCAGCACCATTATCATGGACAGATACGTACGAATAACCGTTTTCGGTATCGCATTCAACTCGCACCTCGCCATTGTCCTCAATGGCCTGGATTGCATTGAGAATCAGATTGATAAGACATAGCCTCATGTATTCTCGGTCACAGTATATCTGTTTGCAGTTTTGATTATAGACGGTCTTTACCTCTATTCCCTCCCTTATCTTGTCCTTCAGGGTGTATAATGCCTCGTTTATCAGGGCTTCCGGCTCGACAAAATCCTTGCGTAGCACAATTGGTTTACCAAGAAAAAGAAAATTATGGATCAGTTCATTTATCCTGTATATCTCTTTTGTTACATCGTTAAGCAGCTTAACAAGCTCATCCTTGTCTTCAATGTTCTCCTCGTATATTCTCTCTTTAATGTGGCCGACAGACAAAGATAAAAAGTTAAGCGGATTTCTTATTTCGTGTGCTATACCAGAGGATAGCTGTCCTATCATGGAGAGCTGTTCGGTTTTTTTGAGCTTCTCTTCCAGTTCCTTTCTCTCGCTGAGTTTGTCCACCATCTCATTGAAGCTTCTTATCAGCACACCTATTTCATCCTTTCTGTGTCCCTTGTCTCTTATCTTTACAAGTTCGCCTTCTGCAATCCTCTTGCTCGCCTTCGCAATATTCTTGATAGGCTCAGAGTACTTTTCTGCGATCAACAGACTGAATATAATGCCAATACTAAAGGCAAACAATGTGCTCAAAATCCTCTTCATATGGTTTTTTTCTTGAAGAAGCTTGTAATCATCCAAAACCATATTAATATGGATATACCCTATGTTCTGTCCTTGTATCGATACCGGCATTATAACATTATAAAGACGCTGGGCTTCCTTTTTACTTTCTTCTCCGAGGCGAGCGGTTATCATCAAGTCCTTTTTTCTTGTAACCCTTTTTTCGCTTATCTTTTCCTTTGTCCCTATTTTCTTAGGGTCAGAGCTCGCTATAACCTCCGAACTATCGCTTAAAATTGATATCTCTTTGATACCCTTTTTGTTCAACATATCTACATAGCTTTTCAGTCTTTCCGTGCTGCTACCCTGGTATGTGAGCTCTTCTACACTTATCTGGATAGCCTTTGTTATGTCGTCTATGTTTTCTGTCACCTTCTCGATCACTAAATTCTCAGTCCTTGAATAGATGATTATCAAAGAACTTATCGAGATAACAAGCAAGAAAAGCAAGATTAATAGAAGCTGTGTCTTCAAGGAAAGACTTCTGAAAACGTCTTTTATATAGGATATGATATTGTTCATGGGCATTTGTATTGTTTTTGAGATTATCGTTTTAACCGCATTTTATGTTTTTGAATCAGGCAAGCAGGTTTAATTCACCGGTCACAGATTGCCATTGTTCCATATCTTTTTCCACCAACGCCACGGCATATGCGGCAATGCCCTCTTGCTGTCCAGTAAACCCCAATCCTTCGGTTGTTTTTCCTTTTAAGCCTATCCGTGTAGCATCTATTTGAAGGATTCTCGACATGCTTTCTATCATTTGTTGTCTGTAAGGAAGAATCTTCGGCTTTTCCGCAATAACAACCGCATCGATGTTTTCTATCTTAAAGCCTTTATCTTTCAACAACCTACCAACAAAGGACAATATGTTCTCGCTCTTTATTCCCTTGATACCCCGATCAGAATCTGGAAAAAAATGGCCTATGTCACTTTCAGAAATGGCCCCAAGAAGGGCATCGCTTACCGCGTGTATAAGTACATCACCGTCGGAATGACCGAGAAGGCCTTTACTAAAAGGGATTTCAATACCCCCAAGAAAAAGCCTTCTGCCATCAACCAGGCGATGCACATCGAATCCGATCCCAACTCTCAAAGAAAACTCACCCTCTTCGCCTCTAAATGTCGAAAAAGAAATACAAAAAAGGCCTCAAACCATCCCGACTAAAAAATATCAGTCGCTACCCCTCAACTGGGAGAGCATACCCTTCGCTATAATCAGATCCTCGGGCGTTGTTATTTTTATGTTGTATGGTGAACCTTCAATAACCTTTACCTTCTTTCCCATATGTTCAAGAAAGGTTGCGTCATCAAAACCGTAAAGCTTCTTGTTCATGCCGTCCCTGTATGCCTTCAAGATCAGTTCATATTTGAATGTCTGCGGCGTTTGGATACTCCATAAAGAATCCCTCTCGAGTGTCTTCATCACAAATCCTTCTTTGGATACTGTTTTTATAGTATCCCTGACAGGAAGGGCAGGAATTACCGCATCAAACATCTCCATCAAAAAGATGCCCTTTTCGACAAATGAAGGCAACACAAAAGGTCGCGCCCCATCGTGGATGATCACTATATCGCATGGATTTTCAATGGCCTCGAGCCCGTTTCTTACCGAGTCTTGTCTTAGCCGCCCACCTATAACGAGCTTCAATACCTTGTTGAATTTGTATGTTTCGAGTATTTCTTCCTGCATCACCGGAAGGTCCTTTTGATTCACAACAAGATAGACCCCATCGACTGGTCTGCATTCTTCAAAGATCTGAAGCGTACGCACAATGATGGGCATATTTTCCAGGAGGAGAAACTGTTTATTAGTGGCAGTACCCATTCGTTTACCGGCACCGCCAGCCAGCACAATTGCAAGTGTTCTCATAATTATCTCACCTGTTCCTCGTTTTTGTATTCATCAGGAGAATAATACTCCCCTTCGGCCTGTTCTTTTATTTTGGCAAATATCATTCGTCCGGATGTTGTTTGCAACACACTCGTTACAATGACATCTACGTTTTTGCCAAGGAGTTTTTTTGCATCATCCACAACAATCATGGTTCCGTCCTCGAGATATCCGATGCCCTGACCATGTTCTTTGCCTTCTTTCATAATTCGTGTGTTCATCTGTTCGCCAGGAAGTATGGCCGGCCTCAAAGAGGTTGCCAGTTGGTTCACGTTTAAAACCTCAACACCCTGAAGTTCTGCGACCTTGTTAAGGTTGTAATCGTTTGTGAGGATCTTTCCGTTTAGTTTTTTTGCGAGGGCAATAAGCTTGGTATCAACGTCTTTCAGCTTTGGGAAATCGTAGTCCACTATCTTTATTTTAACAAAGGTCTGTTTTTGCAACCTGTGAAGCACGTCAAGACCCCTTCTGCCCCTTATGCGTTTGGCAGGGTCCTGGTTGTCGGCAATGTGCTGTATTTCATATAGAACAAATTGCGGTATAATAAATGTACCCTCAACAAAACCTGTCTCACACGCATCGGCTATTCTTCCGTCAATGATTGCACTTGTATCAACAATCTTTGCATTCTCGTTCTCGTCCATCTTTTCAAACAGGGGTAGCTTGGACAGGTCAAGGGTTTGGGTTTTCTTAGCCCCTATCCTGAACCCCATATATCCCAAAACAAAATAGATGAGTACATAAATAGGCAGTGTAATTGGTATGTCTTTTATGATGGTCAACAATAGTCTTGAAATAAAAAGATTTGCAACAACGAGGCTTATGACAAGACCCGTCATGCTTCCAATTATGGTCTTAAGCGGTATATCCTTGAGTTTCTCTTCAGCTTTAATGATGACATAGCCCAACACAAGGCCACACATAGCCCCTATCAAGCCCAACAGGTTGCTTCCAAAAATCTCCTTTACAATAAAATGGCTGGACACTGTTGTAACAACAACCAAAAGCAATTGAATAATTATTTCCACAAAAACTAATCCTTGTAGTTTTTAGAAAAGATACCCTCTATTTCTCCTTCGATTTCCCCTTCCTGTTTGTTTAGGGCAATAGACAGCTCTTTTTTAATAAGGTTTCTTGCAATTTCAAACATCTTCTTTTCCCCGAAGGAAAGTTCTTTCCATACCTTGAGGCTGTATAGTTCACGAAGTACCATTGCTACCTCAAAGATGGAACCGCTCTTGATTTTCTCCATGTATTCCTTATAACGTCTATTCCAGGGCGCATTGTCGTGCACCACGTTTCTGTCTTTTAATATCTCATATACCTTGTTTACCTCATTGGAATCAATCACGCATCTTAGGCCGGCGGAGCTGGTTCCGTCTACCGGAACCATTATCGTCATGTCTGTGTCAAGTATTCTCATGATATAAAAAGATTGTTTTGTGCCTGAAAACTCCTTTTCTTCTATGGATTCTATTTTGCCAACACCATGGCCTGGATATACAGCCACCTTGCCAACCTTAAACATGCTCCCTCCATTTATGTTGCGTTACTTTCCTTTTTATTTCATTATTGTACCATATTTGCAGAATTATTTAAATAAGTATTTGTTTTCAGTAAGTATTTATAAATGCGAGATTATTTGATTGATGAAGGCATAATTTTTCATTATAATCAATCAATTTGGGGAATTTCTTTTACAAAAAAATGCTATATGGTTTTCGGGCATTAGCACGGCTTGACGCGGGTTGCAAGAAGCGGTTAAAAAGAATCCATACAAAACAGGCAATCATATATAAGACATGAAATTCAAATATAAGACATGAAATTCAAAAGACTCGAGCTTTTTGGGTTTAAATCCTTTTTAAATAGAACGGTTTTTCACCTCAACGAGGGCATTACATCAATTGTTGGGCCGAACGGTTGTGGAAAAAGCAACATTGTTGACGCTATCGTATGGGCCCTTGGTGAAAGAGGGACAAAGTCTTTAAGGGTCAAGGACATGGGGGATGTCATATTCCACGGCAGCAATGGCAGGCGCCCGGTCAACATTGCAGAAGTAAGCGTCGAACTGGAAGATATGGACAAAGAATATACCATAAAAAGAAGGATTTACAGAGATGGTGTAAATGAATACTCATTGAACGGCAAACAGGTAAGGCTCAAGGACATTCAGGATTTTCTGCTTGGCACAGGTATCGGTCTAAATTCATATGCAATAGTTGAGCAGGGAAAGATTGAACATTTTATCCAGATGAACCCGCACGAAAGAAGGGTGGTGATAGAAGAGGTAAGCGGTATTACGCGTTTCGAAGAAAAAAAGAGGGAGGCGATATCAAGACTTGAGGAAGTTAGGGTTAACCTGGAAAGGGCGGAAGACATCCACGGCGAGGTAGTCAGTTCCCTCGAAAAGGCATCGGTTGAATGGAAAAGGTGGAAAGATTACAAAGCGCTCGTTGAAAAAAGCGCACAGGTCGAATCCTGGATACTCACTGACGGCTATATAAGATTAACAAAAAGGATGCAAAAGTCACAGGACAGGCAGTCTATTCTTGAAAAAGAGTTCACAATAAAGGAAGAAGAAGTCGTTGCCCTAAAATTAGAACTTGGAGCAAAAGAAAAAGAGTTTTCACTCGCAGAGGGAACCTTAAGGAAACTCGAAGTCGATATAAAGGGCAAAGAAAAGGACATGGAGAGCAAACTCCTTGAAATTGACTATCTCAATAAAGACAACGAAAGGCTACAAAAGGAAACGGTCGATTTGCTCAGAAAAGAGGCGGGGATCGGGTCAAACATAAAAAGGATTATCGAAGAGATTGGAAAAGCAAGGGACGAAAAGGAAAAACTCGAGGATCTGCTGAAGGTCGGTGACGAGAAATTCAAGCAACTTGCCAAAACCATGGGCGAATTAAAAAATAGCATAGGTATCTATGAAAGGCATATTGACGAGGAGAGAAACAGGCTGTTTGTAACAATGAGCACCATAACGGATATAAAAAATACCATTTCCGCCATTGAGCGATTGACAAAAGAAAAAGA
>MWEV01000278.1 GCA_002071245.1 Deltaproteobacteria bacterium ADurb.Bin026 | reverse complement strand
ATCAATGCGCTTCATTTGGTTTATCCCAAGCGATGCCTGCATATCTGTCATATTGTATTTAAAACCAGCATAAACAACCTTATAATGTTTGTATCCGTCATCGGAAAAACGTTTCCATGCATCTTTGCTCATACCATGCAGGGCAAGTGTTTTAATCCTTGATGCTATTGTTTCGTTGTCTGTGACTACCATACCACCTTCCCCTGTTGTAATGTTTTTAGTAACATAAAAACTAAAACAACCAATATCACCAAAGGTTCCTGCCTTTTTTCCTCTATACTCTGACTCTATTGCATGCGCACAATCCTCTATAATCATTAAATTATATTTTTTTGAGATATCCAGAATTGACTCCATGTTACAGCAACGACCGGCAAAATGTATTACAATTATTGCCTTTGTTTTTGATGTTATCTTTTTTTCTATCTCAGATGGCGATATGTTCATTGTTTTCTTTTCGCAATCTGCAAGAACAGGTTTTGCACCGCAGTGTATTATTGAATTGACGGTCGCACAGAAAGTCATGGGCGTGGTTATAACCTCATCCCCATGCCCTACCCCGCTTGCAAGCATGGCAAGATGAAGGGCAGCGGTACATGAATTTACAGCAACTGCATATTTCGTTTTTTTATATTCTGCAAAAACCTCTTCGAACTGATGGACCCTGGGGCCCGTTCCTATCCATCTGCTTCTTAAGCATCTTACAACCTCAAGTACATCTTCCTCTTCAATTAGGGGTGCACCAAACACCAAAAAATTTTCTTTTTTCCTTATAGGTTTTCCCCCTTCTATTGCAAGCATTTACTTTTTGTCTCCTCAGTTTATTAAACTCGAATAAAAGTCTCTTAACTCCCTGCATGTTTTTTTAAATGTAAAATTTTTAACGATTTTCTGTCTCGCAGATTCACCTAAATCAATTCTCAAGTTTTTTTCATATATTATCCGTATTATCGCTTCTTTTAATAACATATAATTTCCAGGATCTACCAAAATTCCATTGCAACCGTCGTCAACAATTTCAGGAATACCCCCCACATCTGATGCTATGACAGGCTTACCACATGACATTGCCTCGATCAATGTGATTCCAAAAGCCTCAAATAGAGATGGCAATACAAAACAATCTATAAAATTATAAAAAGGAGGTAAAGCATTGTTTGGTAAAGGGCCTAACAAATGAAAGTTGCTAATATTACTCCTTTTTATTTGTTGAATAAGATCTTCCTCACAAGGACCGACCGCAAAAAACTCAGCAATGCCTTCCAGTTCTGATGCAACCTTAAAAAGCAAATCCGTCCCTTTGGCACTGCTCAATCTACCAACAGTACCTATTCTCGGCAAATCATGATTATAATCCTGCTGTAAAGTAAAATCCTCTGAATTTCCAGGCTTGAAAAAATTCGCGTCAACACCATTATAAATTACTTTGATATTTTCAATGTTATGTGTCTGCTCTAATAATTTTTTGCTCCATTTACTACATGTAATAAATGCATCAGCGTATTTATTGACTATATTTTTACTATGTGCATACAAGGGCGGTAACCACGGTCCATGAAAATGAACTATTTTTTTAATATTCTTTTGAAGAAACGGGAAAATGAGGCTTTCTGTTGGATACTGGACTTCAAGGATGTCAGAATCTGATATAAACTTGTTAATCTTTCTTGTTGAAGCCATTATAGTTATTGCTTCAATATCAAAATCATTTATCTTTTCATGTAGCTTTGTCTTTCTGAGAAGGGCTGAAAATTTAGAGTTTCTTGAGATAAATGGAACGCTTAGGTATTTAATGATGTTTTCATCAGCTAATGAGTTGAAATCATTTGTAAATTTACCTTTCCCAAGAATAAGCCCTACATTGAAATCATCAGAAAGGTTTTTTGCAACATTTAAAATGTATGTTTCTGATCCACCGTAAGCTGTACCCGCAGAAGACATCAAAAAAGTTATATTTGGCTTCATGTTGAAATATTCAATCTATTTTTGAATTCATCAGTTCCTGTCGAACGCTTTCCCTCTTAATGGATTGGTATATCTTTAATATCGAGGAAAAGGTTAATATTATGTAGCATCTTATATTTATTCGATAAATAAATCATTACAAGTTCTTGTAAAACTGCACTAATTCTTCAGATGTTTTTTGGATAGTAAATTTTTCAAGTACCTTCTGTCTGGCTGCTTTAGATATATTAATCCTCAGATTTTCCTCATTAATTACTTTAAGTATCAACTCTTTCAATAAAACATAATTTCCTGTCTCGCATAAAATACCATTATATCCATCATCAATAGCTTCAGGGATGCCACCTACGTTTGATGCTATAACAGGTTTACCGCATGACATAGCTTCAAGCACCGTTACAGGAAAAGTTTCTTCAAATGATGGCAATACAAAACAATCTATAAATTTATAAAAAGGAGGCAAAGCATTATTGGGTAACGGGCCAAGAAAGTGAAAATTGCTGGTAGCCTTTTTTAAATTATTTTTAATAAAATTTTCTTCGTAAGGACCGACCGCAAAAAACTCAGCAATGCCTTCCAGTTCTGATGCAACCTTAAAAAGCAAATCCGTCCCTTTGGCACTGCTCAATCTACCAACAGTACCTATTCTCGGCAAATCATGATTATAATCCTGCTGTAAAGTAAAATCCTCTGAATTTCCAGGCTTGAAAAAATTCGCGTCAACACCATTATAAATTACTTTGATATTTTCAATGTTATGTGTCTGCTCTAATAATTTTTTGCTCCATTTACTACATGTAATAAATGCATCAGCGTATTTATTGACTATATTTTTACTATGTGCATACAAGGGCGGTAACCACGGTCCATGAAAATGAACTATTTTTTTAATATTCTTTTGAAGAAACGGGAAAATGAGGCTTTCTGTTGGATACTGGACTTCAAGGATGTCAGAATCTGATATAAACTTGTTAATCTTTCTTGTTGAAGCCATTATAGTTATTGCTTCAATATCAAAATCATTTATCTTTTCATGTAGCTTTGTCTTTCTGAGAAGGGCTGAAAATTTAGAGTTTCTTGAGATAAATGGAACGCTTAGGTATTTAATGATGTTTTCATCAGCTAATGAGTTGAAATCATTTGTAAATTTACCTTTCCCAAGAATAAGCCCTACATTGAAATCATCAGAAAGGTTTTTTGCAACATTTAAAATGTATGTTTCTGATCCACCGTAAGCTGTACCCGCAGAAGACATCAAAAAAGTTATATTTGGCTTCATGTTGAAATATTCAATCTATTTTTGAATTCATCAGTTCCTGTCGAACGCTTTCCCTCTTAATGGATTGGTATATCTTTCTGTAAAGAAATAGAGATAAGCCCTCCCATGACCTTGAAAAAAGCCTTGCCGTTCTAATTATTGCTGGTCTTGTTGCCCTATTTATTAATATGTCACCTATAATATATTTCATTTTTTTTGTGAAAGGCACTGTTAGCTGAAAATCAACGAGACTGAGTTGTTTTTTTAGGTGGGGTGACTTTTTATACCATTTCGCTAATGCTATACCATCTTTTTTTGCTACATTCAGATATTCATGTTCCTGAAGATAGTGGTCGTGATAACCTAATGCCTCTGGGTTATATATAATTTTTAAACCAAAATGGGATAAACGCTCCGAAAGCTCCACATCTTCGTGATATCTAATGCTTTCTTCAAAAAGACCATGTTTTAATAAAAATGATTTTTTGACGGAAACATTACATGTGTAAAATGCAAGCCAATCCAGTTCAACCATTCCTTTCCACAATCCATAATTGGCATCAAGATGCAGTTTAGCAAAAATCGAATATGGCACCTCAGGGGACACTGTCATCCTGCCCAATACTGAAATATTCTCCTCAGGGTATTTTTTATGTGTCCGTAAATGCTCTTCCAACATAGACGGGATTGCAATAGTATCATCGTTTATAAATAATAAAATGCTACCCCTTGCAGCATGAATTGCGTTGTTCCTTGCTGCATTAGCACCTTTATTGGGTTGCCATAAATAATTTATAAAACATGCTGTATCTGCTAATGCCTCTTCGCTTACCTTCTTCGTATCATCTTCAGACCCATCGTCAGATACAATAACCTCATACGTATTTGCAGGAATGCTTTGCTTTGAAAGCGCCTTAAGACATTTTTTAAGTACAGATGCACGATTGTATGTCGGGATAATGACCGAAATATCAATTATTTTAGAATCCATCAGATAAACCCTTTCATAACAATAATCTTTCAAAAATATCTATTCTGTATTAAGATAGCTTAAATCACATTTATTTGCTATCATATAAATATTTTTTGTATACCAATGAATATTTTGCTTGCACATAATTTTTATAAATATTTTGCCGGTGAGGACTCAATCGCCTTACGGGAAAAGGGACTGCTCGAAGAAAACAAAGAACAGGTATATTTTTACACAAAGGACAATAAAGAAACTGATAGCTATAATTTAAACAAAAAAATAAATTTTTTTGCACAAACCATTTTTTCTTCTTCAACAAAAAAAGAACTGAAAACCATTATAAAAGATTTTAAACCCGATATAGCCTATACGCACAATATATTTCCCCTTATTTCACCATCCATTTTTCATACTCTCCATGCCGAATCAATCCCCTGCGTCCAGAACGTTCAGGATTACAGGTGGCTCTGCCCTAACGGTGTATTTTACATAAATGACAGCATATGTGAAAAATGTAAAAATGGTGCATTCTGGAATGCGATACGTTATAAATGTTTCAGAGATAGCTTTCTGTTGAGTGGATTATATGCTACCACGATAGGAACTAACAGGTTGTCTGGCGTCTTCAAAAAGATTGATGCGTTTGTATGCACAACGGAGTTCAACAAGCAAAAACTGATGGAGGCTGGCATTGAAGAAAAAAGGCTTTTTATAAAACCAAATTATTTAGACATAACTAATATTGAACCATCGGTTGGCACAGGAAATCATATTATATTCTTAGGTAGGTTATCCCAGGAAAAAGGCCTGTGGACACTCATAAAGGCCTTCGAAAAAATTAAAGACCTCCAACTAAAGATTGTTGGCACAGGTCCATTAGAACACCCATTAAGAAAATATATAAAAGAAAATTCTATAAACAACATATCAATTGAGGGATTCAAGGAAGGTGATGAAAAAAACAATCTTATAAAGAATGCTTTATTTATGGTTTTCCCTTCAGAATGGTACGAGCATTTTCCGATTGTTCTTCTTGAGGCATTTGCCTTTGGCAAACCAGTCATTGCATCTGATATAGGCAATATGCCCCTGATTGTTGAAAATGAAAAAAGTGGATTACATTTCAAGGCTGGAGATATTGACGATTTGATAGAAAAAATTAGAATTCTCTCTCAAAACAATTCTGAAATCACAAGGATGGGAGAGTTTGCACGTAAAAAGATTGAAACTTATTACACCCCAGAGATAAACTACAAAATCTTGAAATCAATCTTTCAAAAGGTAGCCCACTAAATTGTACACAATACAACCAGGCAACACTCATACTAACTATAAGCTAATCACGCATGTTTTCCAAAAACAGATATGCTGAATTGAAAATATTTAAACATCCTATGGGATTTCATCTTTACATCACTTTTTCCTGTTTTGATGAACAAACAAAAATACAAAACAGCTCTTAGCAAAAATCCAATTGAGATCAATAAATCATATAAAACGATTGGTTGATTCTTGTTGTAATATTTAAAGAGTAAACGGATATTTTTAAGCCACAAAAAAGAAAATTCGCTTATCTCTTTTTGCTTTTTTGCACTGCCGCCCTGCAAATGGACTATTTTCATATGGGGCAAATACACTACCCTATATCCATATTTTCTGATACGACAACCCCATTCTATATCATCGGCATACATAAAAATGCCTTCATCCATCAAACCAACTGTTTCAAGGATTTCTTTTCTTACTAAAAATCCAGCGCCACTTATCCAGTCAACCTCGATTGGCTTACTTAGTTTATTGTAATTTAAAAAAATGCCTTTGAATCGATCTGGTTTCAATTTAGACAGAAACAATGAGAAATTAAATACAGTATTAATTACAGGCATATAACCAGCATCTCCAACCTGATGGCGGCCATCTTCATAGATCAACTTGCAACCACTTGCTCCAACATCAGGGTTGCTATCCATAAAATCAGTCCATTTTTTTAAAATATTGACATCAATTATGATAGTGTCGGGGTTTAAAAGCAGAATATATTTTCCCTTGGCCTTTCTTATTGCCACATTATTTGCCCTGGTAAAACCCATATTGATATCGCTCTCGATCAAATGTACAAGTGGAAATTCTTTTTTTAGAACTTCTACAGAGCTATCTTTGGAAGCATTATCGACTATTATGACTTCGAAATCAAAACTTGTGTTTTTTTCAAAAAGAGAAACAAGGCATGGTTTAAGCAGTTCAATTGAATTCCAATTTACAATAATAACCGATAGCGGCAGCATCCTCATAAAATAGTATAGACCTTTTTCATTGCAAAAAAAACCCTGCAAAGCATTTTATCATCAATCAACACTACTTTACAGGGTGATTTTCAAGAATTCAGTTCTTTGTTTGATGGTTGTTTTTCTTTTTTTGATACAAAACACTTACCGCTCCTATTAAGCCAATCATACTGTATACAAGCATTGATGTGCTCATTAAAACACGAAAACCAGGGTCAAACATCCCATGAATAATCTGCGCTAAAAGGCCGGCAGAAACGCCAACCAATATTCCTGAATACCAAAGCGGTACTTTTGATAATAACCTGATAGCCACAATAAAACTAGACAAGAAAATCCATACAAAAGCAATGATTCCGATTGTACCGGTTTCAGTCCACACTCCAAGAAAAAGATTATGAACAAGACCCTGCGTCTGAAATAAAGATGAACCCCCTGTTGTATCATACGTCCTGAAAACCTTGGCAAAATTATTCATGCCTACGCCTGCAATAGGGAATTGCTTTATTACCGATATTGCAGCGATGTTCAATGGACGTCTCGTTCCAGCCGAACCATAGTCATAAGCCTGAAACCTTTTTGCGATTGTGGGATAAAAAATAACACCCAAAACAATTACAGCGGCTAATCCAAAAAAGAGTGACAAAATGAATTTTTTCTCTGTAATCCTTTTCCTAAACAACAATAAAAATACAATCGGTAGAGAAACAGCAGTGGCTAACCAACCACCTCTTGAAAGTGTTATAATCAACCCATAAAGACCAAAAAGGAAGACAACAGTGTACCATAATTTAAGCATTTTGTTCTCTTCAACCAGGATCATAGCAAACATCAAAGGCAATAACAGTTCGAAAAAATACGCAAGTCCATTTGCATGGCTGAACGTACCCGATACCCTGCTTTGTAAGTACCCAAGTCCAAATTCATATCTTGTTTCCCCAAAGGCATATAAACCAAAAAGACGGCCTGTTTTATACTGATAAAATGAAAGTAAAAATTCCAAAAAGACGCATATGGACAACGTTAAAATAAAAACAGATATATATTCTCTCTTTCCAAAATTCATTACAGTGTAAAATATTATCAAAAGAAACATTAAACGAACAAGCTCAAGCACTACGAGTTCTTTAGACAATGCATTATACAGGCTCAGTATACCGCTTAACATATAGAGAACTAATGCAAATAAAATCATTCTGTTGCTGTAAAAACGCTTTATTCCACTAACGATACGGTCATAATAGAATACAATATACAAGACTACGCTAGAAAGAAATGTTACACCAATATCAACACTTGTTACACCAATGTAGTGTCTAAAAAACAGGTTAACATCGAGGTTGAAAGGTATTCCAAGACCAAGCGTAAAAATTGATATGTACGTTATGGCCTTCTGATTCAAAAAATATATTGCTATACCGCCAACAAATAATCCTGCTGTAATGGCAAGCGCAGTGCTGTATTCAAGTGTTTCGATTGATATTGCTAATACAACTGCAAAAACACCCATAAAAATTGGAAATAATATTTTTGTTACTGATGTTTCAGTTGATGGATTTGATGTTTTCATAACACATTAAGTTTTATAGGTAATTATTATATCGCAATTAGAGGAATTTGTATATTGCCTGTGGTATTATAAACTGCTTTCTGTTAAGAATAGCCCCCAATATTCTGACATTTGCACCTTCCAGATCGTTTTTCACTGATTTCGCCACTTCCCATCTTGTAACATCGGCATTTAAAATCATAATCAAACCATCTGTTTTGTTCGCCAATAATGTAGTTTCTGGATTCCCCAATAAGGGAGCAGAATCAAATATTACGAGGTCGTATTTTTCTTTTAATTGCTTTAAGAGAACTTCGAATTTGGCTGATTCAAATAATGTTATAGGATTTTTTGTCTGTTGACCAGCAGAAATAAAAAAAAACTTTTTTGAAATGATCTCATTCACAATATCCTGTATACCAGCATTGCCCTGCAAGGCATCATATAGACCTTTTTTTCTTTTCATTATAAATTGGTTTTGAAGAACAGGGTCTCTTAAATTTCCATCTATGAGAACGACACTATTTGCAGAATTTTCAGCAAAGGCATATGAAAAATTCAATGACATCGTTGAAGCTCCGTCTCCACGTCTAAAACCAGAAAAAACTATTGAATGACTGATCTGCGTTTCTTTTTTTATTTTTGGTTTTCTTCCAACTCCTTTTTTTGTTACAAGCTCCTTTTCGTCTCTCTTTTTCATTTCATCAAGATCCATTTTCAATTTCCAAAGTGTCTTAAAAAAATGGTCATACATATTTCTAAGATTGCAGAGTTGAAGACTCTCGTCAATTTCGGCAATTTCTTTTTCTTCAATTATCGGTATCTTTCGAGGTCTACCCATTTAAAATTCCATTTTTAATAAATAATTCAAAATGAAGATGACTTGTACAATTATTTTTTCGCAAATTCGATTACTTCTTTCGGTATTAATATTTTCTGACCCTTTGCAAGACTATTTAAATTTTTCATTCCAGGATTAGCAGTCCTTATCAGATTTATTGATTCATTATAGATTAAATGTGTAGGTATATTGTATTTATCCCTTAGAATACTCACTAATGTTTCGTTAGTTCCCACTACATACTCCTGTTGGTCCTTATCTTCATTTTTCTTTGATGTATTATCTATTATTTTGTTGTGATTTTGTCCTGCATTATCAATAGGAAGGTTATTTCGGATATTATGAGACTTTTGTTGAATAAAGGTACTCGTTGGAACATTGCTCATGTTCGTTTGATGCATTGTTTGCATTTGTACTGGGGTTACATTCGTATTTTGAATTGCCTTCTGATTATCCGCTTGCTGAATGGCTTCATGATTATTTTTTTGTTCTTTCGTCATCCTGCTTATTTCAATTTCTGATTTAATCTTTTCGAGTTCAACCTCAAGCAAAGCTCTACGTTTTTCCAATTCAATTCGCCTTTGCTCCATTTTGTCACTTAACAGATCCATGCCTATATTTTTATCTTCAGAAGAAACTTCGTTTTTACTTTCTTGATTTTGTCTGCCTAAAAAAACATTATCAGTTGGGTTGATTGAGGCAAACATAACCTGTTGCGTTTGTTGCGTATCGTGCGAAATAAAGCGTTGCATCGCTATGGTGTTTTGAAAAAACATCATACTTTGATATAGGTATATAAAATATCCACATATTCCAATTATAACTAAAACAATAAAGGCTAATCCGTTTGGTGTAGCCGTTATAAAACTTGTTGTAGTTGTTGCTGTTTTCTTTCCATTACGATGCAATATTTTGTTTAAAACATTTGCAATAGTACTTGAACCATTCGAGGAAGATACACCATTGTTTCCTGAAACATTTCTCATCGGGACTGCAATCAAGAATGGGACACCAAGGATCTCATCAATATCTGCATCATCCCTGAAGGTATGATTAAAAAATTCACGTATAGCAGAAAAACCAAAGCTGAGGAAGAGACCTATCATCGCAGACGCAATTATAATAAAACCTTTCTTTGGATAAGTCGGTGTCAAAGGCGGAATAGCAGGTGTAGCAATTCTTACACTTGAAATTCTCTGAGAATCAAGGTCATCAGAAATTCTTAGCTCTTCGCCCTTTTTCTTATACATCTGATAGCTAAGTTCAGTTAATTCTCTATCCCTTTCAAGCTGTCTTAATAAATATGTTTTTGAGTTTACATCATTCAATATCTTTCGTTCGTTCTCTACATCCTTTGCTAAACTACTTTTTCTATTCTCAGCCAATGACAATTCCATATTTGCGATGTTCAGAAGGCTATCAGCCTTTTGTTTTCGAAGATTATCAAGCTGTGCATCTATAGACTTAATTTCCGCCGCCTCAGTTGTATATATTTTTAGAAGTCTTTGACGTTCGCTTTTCAATCTAAAATATGACTCATCGATTGTTCGCAAATATTCCTGTCTATTCACCATAGTGCTTCCCATCTCGGGTGTTTCAATCCAGACATTAGGCTGCGCAGCCATTTCCTTAATCTTTTTTATTTTTGCCACGGCTTGCGAAACATCAAGCGCTGCAAGGTTATATTTATTTTCGAGTTCTGCAAGGTTTCTCAGATGCAATTCCTTTTGTAAAGATATATTTGCTATGTTTGTATCTTTCAGAAACATCTGGAGATTATCTTCGGTTTCCTTAAGCCTCTTATCGGTCAACTCAATCTGCTCATTATAAAACTTATGGGACCTCTGTGATTCATTTACGAGTGTATGTTGCAATATGTATTCATCTGCATATAAATTTGCAACCAACGCCGCAAATTTCGGGTCGGTCCAATCAAACGTTAAAGAAATCATGTCTGTGTCCTCAAGAAAACTAACCCTTAAAGAACTCATAAACGTTAATATCATGCCCTTATCTTTGGGAGTCTTTTTTGTTATTCCAATTGAGGTAAAAACAGACTTGATCATATCCTTTATATTTCTGAATGTCCTCGAAAATATAGATTGATCCCCTTTCATAGGTTCAATCTTACCTTTAAGTCTTTCTATTACCTTTTCTGTTAAATATTGACCTTTTATCAATTCAATTTCGTTGCGGATATTCTGGCTTCTTTCTTGGATAAGCAAATTTTGCTTTTCTGGCATTAGCTCGACCCCTGAGAATTGTGCTTTACCAATTTTGATCAATATCTTTGTTTCTGCACGGTATTGCGCAGGAGTCACAATACAATAAATCAATGCAATAACGATAGAAGTAACAAACACAGAAACAATTAGTGTCTTATTCTTGAAGAATATATAAAATATGTCTCTTAATGTTAGAAGCTTCTTTGCTCCCATCTTCCGTTCCTGTTGTATTGTTTTTCTTTAATATAAATGCAAGCTTGAAACATATCTCTTATTACTCCAACCCTATTCAATCGAAATTGTACCTGTAGCTAAAGTCTTTCCACCTAATCCATACGAGAATCCTAAATTCTCGCCCTGCCACAAAAATAACTGTCTTATATATTGATCAACCCACTGGTTAAGCTTTGCTATGCCTGTTTTCGGTACATAAATTACACTATTATTAGGAACCACCATATCCTCTTCTAATTTCAGATTATTCATAATATTATAAAGGTTAACAGTCTTCAAAATAGGTTCATTTTTTTCATTCCAGTACATTATCTTTACCTGGTCCATAGCACTGGTCGGAAGATACCCCCCTACGTTTGCAAAAAGCTGCAGTAAAGTTAGAGGCCTTGTCATTTGTACGGGACCAGGTCTTGGCACCTCGCCAAAAATAAAAACACGATTTCCAGTAATACTCTCTATTAAAATAGAAACATTTAGATTATTGAACTCGTATCTATATTCATTATTAATTATGTCCCTTAATTCATCTATTGTTTTGCCGGCAGCCTTAATACCTCTTAAAAGAGGAAGATAGACATTACCGTCTGGTCCAATCGAAACCAATTTTGCTTGGCCTCTTGGAGCATTTGTTATTGCCTTTTGAAGTTCTGTCATTTTTGAAGAAAACTTGTTTACGCTAACGGTAACAACAGGCGAATTATATATGTCTGAAAATTGAACCTTTATATTAGATGCAAGTTCTGCAGGCTTTAGTCCAGCAGCTTGAAAATCGCCTTTAACAGGTAATGTAATTTTCCCATCAGGACGAACTACGACAGTTCTGTTAACTTGTGGATGAAAATAAAAATCAACATTTAATTCATCATTAACACCTATTCTGTAATCCTGCGCCTCTGAGACAAGTGACAGATGATACATTACTTCAAGCATATCACCAGGCGATAGTCTGTAAAAAGTAAAGCCTTCTCTAACCTCTTTAATAAGATTTTGTCGTAGTTTATTTTTTTCAGCTTCGGTTAAATTATCTGTTTCTCTTAACTGAACAGTTTCTCCTCCTGGCGTTCTTTTCACTCCACTTGTAATGCCAGATTCAGAAGCACATCCGTTAATAAATAGTAATGTTAAAATTAAAATAATAAAATAAAACTTTTTTAAATTATCTTTTAAATTTATCTTTCCAATTTTATCTTTTCTTTTATTAATTAGAAGAACATTATTTTCTAAAATATTAACTATTTCTTTTTCCATAATATTTAAATTATTTTGTAAATACCTGTAAAATAGGCTACCGCCGTTGGCAGTATGTTGAATAACATTCGAAAATAACTTTATTTTATTTTTCATAAAATATCTTTTATTACAATAATAATATTAATTGTACAACGTCATTAAAAAATGTCAAGAAAATTATTTATACAACATTCTTTTTTTATTGACATATTTTAAAATTGTGCGAAAATTAAATACATATGTTCTATTTATCATAATTTATAGAATGCTGATATTATTGCTTTTAGAATTATATAAGATGAATTTAAAAAGTTATATATTTTTAGACAGTGAATTATTATTTTATATTTTTTATTTTAAGTATGCTTCGTCATATTTTTGAATTAAAATAAATATTGGAGGAACAATTATGATAAATAAATTTAAATTTCTGTATTTTGTAATATTTACAACAGTTTTTGTTAACATGTTATTTGATAAGTTCGACACTTTCGCATTTAACCAGGATGATTATATAAAATTGATCACAACAAACACATGTCAGAACTGCGATTTATTCAGATTAGACCTAACACGCAAGGACTTGACAGCATCGATTCTTGATAATGCAAAAATGACAGATACTGATTTGACAAATACCGATTTTTACTTTTCAAGCTTGAAAAAGGCCTCCCTAAATATTTCAAACCTCACAGGAGCAAATTTATCAGGAGCAAATTTATCAGGAGCAAATTTATCAGGAGCAAATTTATTTAATGCTGATTTTTCAGAGGCAGATCTTTCCAATGCAAATCTAACCGGTGCAAATCTAACCGGTGCAAAATTTTTTAAAGCTAATCTTTCAAGGGCCGACCTTACAAATGCCAATCTGACGAGGGCTATTTTGTCTGATGCTGATATCACGCGTGCCATTATGACAAATGCCAATTTAAATAAAGCTATAATGAGGAACACCAATCTATCAGGATCAAACCTGATAAGGACTGATTTATCTGGAGCTAATCTTTTGAATGCTAATCTCTTCAGTGCAGATTTGCATTATGCAAACTTCTCTGGAGCTGTTATTCATGGAGCTAATTTTACAAATGCAGATTTAAGCAGAGCAACTTTTGTAAGTTCTGATATTACAGGAGCTAACCTTAGTAACTCAGATCTTTATTTTTCTGATTTTTCAAATGCAAATTTAACTAATGTAACAATGTTCAGGTCTGCTGTCTCAAAAGCCATATTCTTCAATACAATTTTAACTGGCGCCACTTTAGCAAATGGTAAAGTTTTTCTTTTCGGTGTAAATGATAATCCAAACATCGAATATCATGAATAAAGATTAATTATTAATCTGTATAATTCTAAATATACAATAAGATTTTATTTTAATATCCAAATTTATTTAAATATATATTTTAAACTAAATATATATTTTAATACTTTGTTACCTATTGATAATAAAGCTTTTATTAGCATTCTTTGTATAAACTCTTTTTTCAAATATAAGGTTATCTAATTATATCTTTAATATTACCTAATACTAAAAATATTATCTGTTACTTTTCATTAATGAATATTTTATCTTTAATACCTCATAATTAATATTGTATCATAATGTTATCATTAACAATATTATTTATTTCGTTTTGATAATTTTAGACGATTGATAATTTTATTATATTTTATCGTTGTTTATATTTGATTTAATGTATAACTAATTATTGCTTTTTATGTACGTTGAATATCATGAACCATTATTCTATCTAATTTAAAATATATATTATTTTTTATTCTAAATTTAACTTATATCGAGTAATTTATTATTTATTTTATATTTCTCGTATTATATCTATATAACTGCATTTATAATAATGAGATTGTTTATTTTTTGAAATCTCACAACCATAATTTTATATATATTTAATATGTCTGTCAGATATTTCGAATAAACAGAATATTTTACAATTATAATAACATTTACTGGTATCACATAAATCTTTAATATTATTATATATGCTGGAATTACCTAAACACCTTATTTGATATAGAAGTATTAAAGCTTATTAAATGAAAATAATATTATTAAATGTTTTATTATTCAAATATATAACTGATAATATATTTGAACTGCATATTAAATATGCCAATTGTAACATCATGATATTATAGTTATATTAGTATAATCACAACTATGTAATATTTAATATATCGATTGCGCGATAAAATTAAAATATATTCATTATAATATCGGTTAATATTTTATGTTATTAATTATATTTGTAATATCAGCTATTTAATAGATTGTTTATTCATGAAACAATTATTTATTAATGGCAATTTTAAAGATATTATTTAATATTATCTTATATCTAATTGATATCATACATGATATAATATTGTCGAATTACGATATTGTTATAGCGCTTTCTGGGCACATTTCCTGACAACAGTAGCAACTAATACATTTTTTATAATTTATATTTGGAGTTATTCCTGAATTTGAGATAGCTTTTAC
>MWEV01000277.1 GCA_002071245.1 Deltaproteobacteria bacterium ADurb.Bin026 | reverse complement strand
TTCCGTCAGGCGCATCAGTGGTAATCATGTCAACATCTATCTTTGCCGTCGCATATGTTTTTTCACCAAAACGCCGTACCATAAAGCTCAAGCAGGGAGGTAATATCTTATGAATATGGCACGAGACGAAATTTATCTTGCGAGAAAGAGATTTTTCAACGACCATGCTGATAAATGGATTGATATGTGGTACAAAGACCACTCTTCGGGACGATATGACAAACATGCTAAAGACTTTGCACGACTGTTTTCTCTCGCACCGCTTAAACAAAAAGACACTGTGTTAGATGTGGGGTGTGGAACAGGCATCCTTGTTCCATTTATCCTCGAACGTATAGGTGCATCCGGGATTATATACGAAATGGATTTTGCTGAAAAGATGATAGAAAACAACCGAAATATTCATAAACAACCCAATATAAAATTTTTAATCGCTGATGCGGAAAACACGCCACTTGATGATAACTCGTGTGATGTAGTTATTTGTTTTTCTTGTTTCCCCCATTTTCACGATAAAAATAAGGCATTGAAAAGACTTTCAAGGGTGCTTAAACCGCATGGTGTTTTTGTTGTTGCACATTTCGACTCATCGGAAGGGATAAATAAGCACCACAGGTCATGTCATGCTGTTATGCATGACCATCTACCCGACAAGGCTTCTATGTACGACATTTTTGAAAAGGTTGGGCTCGACATTAATCATTTTATAGATGAGGCTGGGTTCTATTGTATCATTGCAAAAAAGGATGTCTGTGACATAATTTTCAATAACGACATACCTTAATCCTTTACAGTGAATGCAACCTCATCTAATATTTTCAGGTTATTATCGATAAGCCTTAATGTATGTCTGCCCCCTGATGGTGTCCAACCGCAAAAACCACCACGGCATATGACATCTCCGTTTAATACCCAATGAATGTTTTGCGTATCTTCCGTTGCCTCAAAAAATACCTTTTGTCTGCCTTGAGGGATATCAGGGTCTATTGCGATATAAACATCATTTGGCGGGTATATAATTTTAGGTTTACGTCTCGGTGTTGTTTTATCATTAGTGGAAATAGGCTCTGTACCAGCGATGAACCACTCATGGATTGCATCATTTATCCCAGTGTGCATTTTGACAAATGCCCTTATAACCCCTTCAGGGGGTTTTGGAGGTTTGCTTGTTGTGTTCTTGTGAAGGTAATTCATTATTTCATGCCATATCGGTGCTGCCCCTGTTATACCACTTACCTTCCACATCGGTGTGCCGGAGAAATTCCCAACCCAAACACCTACGGTGTAGGTATCTGAAAACCCAATGCACCAGTTGTCTCTCATGTCCTTGCTTGTGCCTGTTTTCGATGCAGTCCAGTAGCGCGTAGCAAGTGGGTTTTCCAGGCTGAATGTTGTGCTTCTGGCCTCTCTGTCGGATAATATATGCGAGACGATAAAAGAGGCCTCTTCTGAAAAGACCCGCCTTGAGTTGTTTTTTGCAGTGTTTATGGCAAACGTTGTAGCACTCCAGACCCCCCTGTTTGCAAGCGTTCTGAACGCATTGGTAAGTTCAAATAGGTTTACATCGAGAGTGCCAAGTGCAAGAGAAAAACCATAGTAATCACTGTCTTCGAGTTTAGTAAAGCCGAGTTCTCCCAGCTTTTCAAGGAACATATCTTTGCCCATCATGAGCAATACCTTTACAGCAGGGACATTAAGCGACGATGCGAGGGCTACTCGTGCCGTAACAGAGCCAGTGAACCGCTTATCGTAGTTCTCTGGTCTGTAAACGCCTCTTTCTGTAGGTACATCAAGGGGTGTATTTTCAATTATCGAAGATGCTGTGATTGACTGTTGATCAATTGCAAGGGCGTAAAGGAATGGCTTTAGTGTTGAACCTGCCTGACGTTTTGATCTTATGCCATCGACATAACGTGCCGTTGATGAAATACCTCTATTACCGACATATGCGAGAATCTCACTTGTTTGGTTATGTATTACGATTATTGCCCCCTCATTTACATTTTGTCCCTTGAGGACTGATAAATATTCCTCGAGCAATCCAATAGCATAATCCTGTAGTTTTCCGTCTATTGTACTTGTGATGTCTGTCTGCCCTTTTTTCAATAGATAATGTGCTACATGAGGCGCAATGGAAGCCCTCTGTTTTATGGAGTAGGGCCTGTGTAATAACCTTTTAGCTGTGCTTTGAAACTCACCCACATCGATATCTGCATTTATGGCTATCTTAAGCCTCTTTGCCCTTTCTATAATATCTTCAGGGATAGCATTGGGTGATTTGACGAGCGAGGCGAGAATAAGCGATTCTGACATACAAAGACCGGAAGGTTCCTTGTCGAAAATGCCTCTCGATGCAGCAGATATCCCAATAAGCTCTCCCCTGAAGCTCACAAGGTTTATATAGGTTTCGAGTATCTGTTGCTTTGACCATGTTTTTTCGAGTTTAAGGGCTGTTTTTATCTGCATAAGTTTTTCTTTTACAGACCTTCTCTTGCCTTCGGGTTTAAGACTTTTGTCTACCATTGCCGCTACCTGCATGGTAATAGTGCTTGCGCCACGTCTTTTTGATGTGAATGCGTTCTCAAACAACGCATGTAAAAGAGCAGTTAAATCGAAGCCGCAATGTCTGAAAAATCTTTTGTCTTCAGAGGCTATCAATGTTTCGATAAGAGAGTTTGAGACTTCACTAAGCGGGACCCAATCGAGTTTTCTGCCGGTTATGTCTACACGGAGCTCATGGATGATATTGCCGTATCTATCTCTTAGGATGGCATCGGATTTTATGTGTGCCCTTTTTATTGCATCAAAGGAGGGAGGGGGCTCACTATCGGTGCAAAAAGATGTGTAGCATAAACCTACACCACAGACAAAAATAAGAAGCACACAAAAAAACAGGAACTGGGACTTACTGTTTAATCTCGAAAATGCCATTAGGTATCTCGCCGAACATCTCTGGCGCATAAAGCGCCTCGACCCTTGTCGAGGGGAGCCTGAAGTATCCAGAGTTATTAAGTCTTATGATGTACTCAACATTCCATTTGCCCTTTGGCACATAATCAAAATATGCCCTGTAAGCCTCAAGTGAACGTTCTTCAAATGCTGGCCATACCCACCCACTCGTCTTTTTTCTTGCAGCAAGGATCTCTGAATCCCTTCCTAATCCACTGCCCAGGATTGAGGAACCGGCTGGTATGGGATCGTTCACTACAACCCATGACATGTCTGCCTGTGCCTCTATGTTCATGGTTACCCGCAACACATCGTTTGCGCTCCATGTGCCCGGTGTTTTCTGAACAACAGGGGTATATATTTTTTTTATTATATAACCCGTTGAATAAGGTTTTGTTCTTGGTATTGCGGCAATACCCTGTATGGTTGCCCAAGGCCTTCCCTTTCCATCGTGCGAGACGTTGAGAACCGTTTTCGATTTTGGCCATTTTATCGATAACATGCCACCCGATGGTAATTTTTCCCAATCAAGTGACTGTTTATGAGGAACAAGTTCTATGTTGCTTATGCCTGATATTTTTTCTGCTTCAAATGACTCAGAGAATTTTTTCAGCATTATCGTACCCCAAGCGTTTGCTGTAGTTGTGTTCCACCTTCCATTGTTTTGACGGTCAACAGCTCCCCGAAGCAGTCTTGGCATATCTTCCTTCCATCTATCGTCTTTGAGAAATGCAATGATCGTTCTTATGCTGTTTATATCGCCCCCTGTCATTAACCACCATAGATTGTCGGTCTTTTCTGTAGAGAAGCCCATGCGTGTTCCCTGAAAATTGAGGCGTGCTCTAATTACCTGTTCTGCAGCAGACATCTTTTGCTGTCGATTGGGCAAATCCTTGAGCCTTTGAATTATCCCTATCCAGTCCAATACCGCTGATGTTGGCAGTAGGTCAGGTTCTATTTTCATTGAATCGATATATGAAGCACTGGCATGCCCGTTTTTAGCGAGCGCTTCTATGGCGGCAAGCTTTCTTATGTTGAGATCCGGTCTTTGTATGGGGCCATATCTTCTTATCTTTCCTTCGATAAATGCTTTTAGCGCATTTTCCATATCCTCTTTTATCTTTCCAGGTATAGCCATCTGTGCTTCGCTACTGATGGAAAGTATGTACGATGTGAGGATATCGCTACCCTCTTGCATTGTTGGGAAATATTTGACCAGCCCCTCGTGATCAAGATATACTGGCAGTTCGGACATTATCTTTTGCCACATACTGACATCCTGAAGGGAAATAGCCTTAGATATCTTTTGCTCCAAACATGTGTAGGCGTAACGTTTCATATAATCGACTATACCGCTTGTGTCGCCAGAAAGTTGAGGCCTTAAAAAGATATGTATTCCACCTTTGTCCTTTGTTGCCCCTTTGGGTTGTTCAACATATATCTCATGCTTTTTCTTGAGTTGGGTTACTGTGGCCTGCACAACACCTGCTGTAACGACAGGCGCAACCTTTTGAGTGACCCTTATAGAATCCTGTCCTTTGCCATTTTTGTCTCTGACAGAAACTTCCCATTTGATTGCATCTGTGACCTCCGGTACCATTACATCCCACGAAATCTCTTCTGCATCTCCGGCGCCAAGTTTTCCTGAAATCTCCTTAAATCTATCTGATTTTCCTCCATATGTAATTATAGCTGTCGCCTCAAAATCTATGGCATTTTTTGATGTATTTCTGACAGTGAAGGATGCCTTGAAGCGGTCTTGTTCTCTTATGACACTTGGTAAACCTGATATTACCATGAGGTCTTGGGTGGTCTGGATATGGGTCATTCCTGTGCCAAAAAGGTTACTTCCTGCTGTTGCCACAGCTACTGCCGTGAAGCTTGTGAGAGAATCGTTCAATGGTACCTGAATGATCGCCTCACCTTCTTCGCTGAGCTTTGTTGTACCCTTCCATATAAGTAGAGTATCAAAAAGTTCTCTTGTTATTTGTTTACCCCCGCCCCCACCCCTAGGTAAGGCCTTAAGCCCATAGTGCCTTCTGCCGATAACTTGCATCTGTGCCGTCGAGGTTTTAATGAAATAGCCCCGTTTATGCATCATGCTTTCGAGTATGTTCCAACTCTTGTTAGGCATCAATTCAAGAAGGCCGTCATCTACGACAGCAAATGCTATTTCTGCATCCCCTGGCATGGGTTTTCCGCTTGCAGTTTTTACCTTTATCCTGAAGGTAGCCTTTTCTCTTGTGCTGTATGTTTTTTTATCGGGATAAACATTTACCTTTAGTTCGTTTGCCTGCCATCCGACAGAAACACCTGTTATACCAAGTTTGAAAAGTGGTTTTCCTAGATCTATCATTGCACTTGGTTTTATATTACCAGTTCTTCCCCTGATACAGAAGGCAGATATGTAGACATTGGGGGCATAAGATGCCTTAATTGGGACTTTAATGATGGGATTTTTGCTGTTTATCTTTGTTATAAAGGAATCTATTATGCCCTCTCGTTCCACTGTTATGAGTGTTGTAGCCTCACGCATTGGCATTTTTACCTGAAATATGGCAGTTTCCCCAGGCTCGTAACGTCTTTTGTCTGGGATAAGGTCAATCCTGTCGCTACTTTCCGCATCGAACCACATATCATCACCTTCGGTGATCCAGATTCCACGGTTAGCAGATGATACATTGCCTGCGTTATCAGATGCTCTTGCCTGGATAATGATATTTCCTGTTTCTGGCGTATTAATTTCACAGAAGATTATGCCCTGTTTGTTTGTTATGCCTTCACAAACAGATTGAATCCTCTTTGTTTCTGTCACATGTTCGTAGGCATAGAAGCCTCCAACAAGCCTTTTTCTGTGTGAATAAAAATTTTTTTTGAATAAATCGGCATGAATGGAAACACCCTCCAGGGGTTTTCCAGACGAATCTACCGCATGGAGTTTAAAGCGCATCATTTCTTTTATGGACGAGAAAAAATCAGCGTCAATCCCAACAAGCACAGCCGATGGCCAGACAGCTATCCTTTTGGATATTGTCTGTGTTTCTCCATTTGGGTCTTTGAATTCCAATTCTGCAAG
>MWEV01000276.1 GCA_002071245.1 Deltaproteobacteria bacterium ADurb.Bin026 | reverse complement strand
ATACCTATCTTCTATGCATTGTACTGGGTTACAACCTCAAAATAAAATATTGGTAAATTTTTTTACGTCATGATATCCGCAAAGATCATGAGCACATTTACATAGAGGTGTCGATGATGGATATATATAAATATTCTTGATAGACGTTTTATGTGAACAGAACGAAAAGGTGTCTCCTAACATATGCAAATGTTTTATACGCATCGTTATTTAATTTACCACTACCAAGAAAACTTGTTATAATAAGAATAAATTATTCAGGAGGGTAAAGATGGGTCTCGGCGAATATTTCGATAACGCAAAGGGTCATGGTGTATTGGCGACGGCAAATGCCGAAGGGAAGGTAAATGTTGCTGTGTATTCAAGGCCCCATTTCATAGATGAAGAAACCATTGCGTATATTATGACCGAAAGACTCACCCATGAAAACCTAAAGTCTAACCCACATGCTGCATACATTTTTATTGAGGCCAGCGATAAGCTGTTTACTGGGAAAAGGTTATACCTTACAAAAATAAAAGAAGAGTCAGATCCGGAGGCCATCGCTAAAATAAGATGGAGAAAATCCTATATTGTACCGGAAAACCAGCAAAACGACAGACGTTATCTTGTCTACTTTCACATAGATAAAATACTGCCTTTAATCGGAGACAAATGAGATATGCATGACCATAGCCAAAAAAGAACAAATGCAAAGGTGTTTCTGATCAACCTTCGTGTCAAAACACCCTTCGGGATGATAATACAGAATACCTTTAAAAATATAATCACAATGAGCAATTATTGTGGATATCCAGGTGAGTTTAGCTGTTGACAGACAGGCGACAAAACCACCAGTCAGTGAAAGAATATTTAAATACACATATCTGTCATAGAATGCCAAACGGGGATTAACCTTGTTTTAATTTTTAATGTTTTGGACTTATTTACAATTCAGGAGAAAAAAATTATGACACAGCAGGATATTCAAGCATCGTCAGATTTCATCCGTGAGATCATTGACGAAGATATAAAAATAAACAAACATTCAGGCAAGGTTGCAACACGTTTCCCGCCGGAACCCAACGGTTATCTTCACATCGGACATGCCAAATCAATATGTCTCAATTTCGGTATCGCTAAACAGTATAAAGGAACTTGTAATCTAAGGATGGATGATACAGACCCTGCCGGCGAATCGCTTGAATATGTCGATTCAATTATACAGGATGTCCGATGGCTTGGTTTTGACTGGGAAGATCGTCTTTTTTATGCGTCAGATTATTTCGAAGCACTCTATGCCTTTGCGATACAACTTATCAAGGCAGGTAAAGCCTATGTTTGTAGTTTGACTGCTGACGAAATAAGGGAATATCGTGGCACACTAATAGAACCTGGGCAGGAGAGTCCTTACAGAAATCGCTCCATCGAAGAAAATCTTGATCTATTTGCCCGCATGAGGGCGGGTGAATTTGAAGACGGCACCCATGTACTGCGTGCTAAAATTGACATGGCTTCGCCAAACATTGTTATGCGCGACCCCGTCATATATAGGATAAAACATGCACCACATTACAGAACCGGCAATAAATGGGTTGTTTACCCAATGTATGATTTTGCACATTGTCTATCCGATTCCATTGAAAATATTACGCATTCGATCTGTACACTTGAATTTGAAAATAACCGTCCTTTATACGACTGGATTGTCAATCAGTTGATCGACAAAAACCGTCCAAGACAGATTGAATTTGCCCGTCTCAACGTGAGCTATACGGTACTCAGCAAGCGAAGGCTCATAGAATTAGTTGAAAACAAATATGTTGCAGGATGGGATGATCCGCGCATGCCCACCATCGCAGGCATGAGAAGGCGCGGTTATACGCCTGATGCTATCAGAAACTTTTGTGGAAAGATAGGGGTTGCAAAAAACGAGAACCTTGTCGACGTCTCATTACTCGAGGCCTGCGTCAGAGACGACCTCAATGAAAAGGCACCTCGCGCTATGGCAGTATTGCGCCCACTTATTGTAATCATCGATAACTACCCTGATGGACAAATTGAGAAGATAAAATGTGCAAACCATCCGCAAAATCCAGAAATGGGCACAAGAACGGTTCCATTTTCAAAAAGGCTATTCATAGAACGCGAGGATTTTGAAGAAAACCCACCAAAAAAATACAAACGTCTTGCGCCGGGAAAAGAGGTGCGGTTGCGCAACGCCTATGTAATAAGATTCGAACGTCTTATCAGGGATGAAAAAACAGGGGAAATATCTGCAATTCACTGTACTTATGCGCCGGAAACATTAAACGGCCCGCCGTCTGATGACCGCAAAGTTGAAGGGGTAATCCATTGGGTTTCAGCAGACCAGGCTATACAAGCTGAGATTCGTCTTTATGACCGCCTTTTTAACGTGCCCAATCCTGCTGCCTATGAGGGCGAATTCACTACGTCACTAAATAACAATTCGCTTGAGGTTGTCACTGATGCTTATGTCGAAGCGAGCCTTAAAAACAGCGCTCCTGGAAATAGTTATCAGTTCGAGCGACTCGGGTATTTCTGCGTTGATATCAAGGATTCTTCGCCTAACAAACCTGTTTTCAACCGCATAGTGCCACTTCGAGATTCATGGGGAAAGATTGCAGGACGATAAATCTTTGCAGTATGTTTATATTGGTTTTCCTGTACTTTGTTGGTGGTTATAATTTTATTGTTATACCCTGTTGCAAGGTTTTTATATTATCTCTTTTAGTCAAAGTTAGTTCATCGAGTATTTCATCAATAAAAACAGGCTTCATGTGGTTTATATAAATGGGCATCTTACCAAGGTCATACCTTTCCAGGTGTTCGATGAGCATTGACATCGTCATATGTCCAGACAGTTTTGCGAGTGATTCCATGCGGTTGGGAAACGATACATCTGCTATAATGAACTCAATGCCCTCTTCTTGTCGGGCTACCTCCCAGAACCTTTTTGTGGGACCCGTATCAGAAGTCAACATAAAACCCCTGTTTTCTTCTTTAACAACGTAGCCTACAGTATAGACGGTATGTGTCATAAGAATCGGTTTAACGGTGATGCCATTTATTTCTGTATATTTTTCAAGCTCAATCTCACGAAGCTTTATGATAGCGTTCTGTTTGGAGGGTATCACGGTAAAGTCTGGCCATAGGCGGTTATTAAAAAGGTCATCGGATATGATGCTGAGTATCTGCTTTACACTTATCAAGTCGATATTGAATTCCCCCATCATCACAAGTTCATCCACAATAAAAACAAGGTCTTTTATATGGTCGAGATGGCTGTGCGTGATCAGAATGTGCCTGATCTTTCTCAACTGGTCATCATTGAGAAATTCAGTAACTGCACCGGCGTCGATCAATAAAGAATCATTTATCAAATAAGACGTTGTCTTGAATCCGTTGATCGAGTTTCCGTAACAACCGAGGACTCTAATTTCCATAAACTGATTTTATTTTTACTTTTAAGTTATGTCAAGACGTTTTTTTATGAACTGTTTTATGACAGGTGAAAAAAATAATTTTTTGTTTAACTTGATAATGTTTCAGGTTAATAATAAGATAGATAATATGAAATTTTGGTTCGTGGTAAATACAAAGCCAAAAAACGAAGACAGGGCAGCTTCAAACCTCACTGAAGGAGGCATTGAAGTACTCGCGCCAAAAATAAAATTGAAAAAATATAAAAACGGTCGGTTGGTGGAAGTCGTTGAGCAAATGTTTCCCAATTATATTTTTGTAAAGTTTCAACCTGTTGAAGAATTTAGGCTTGTGAAATATACGAGAGGTGTCAAGACGATCGTTCATTTTGGAAACAGGATTGTGCCTGTACAAGATGAAATAATAGAATTTATAAAATCAAGGCTTGTGGATGGCGTGGCAGTCTTACAAAAACCAAAATTCAAGAAAGGCGAAAAGGTATTGATAAAAGATGGTCCATTTAAGGGCCTAAGCGGAATATTCGAAAAGGAGATGGAAGGCAGGGAACGTGTCACGATACTTCTCGACAGCGTCCAGTTTGCTGCAAGCATGGAAATCGATATTGATCTGGTCGCAAGCGCACAATAGCTCAGATATGCGCTGCAAGAGGAAGGGGATATACTATAGAAATACTCGGTAATACCCAGGGGCTTGATCGTTTAATCAGAAGAAGACTTCTAAATCTCTACTCAAAAAAGGTACATCCGTCATTAATCATTTCACCTGATCTGGCGAGAAACATCATGCAGATTTCTCGTGAAATCACAAAACAGGTTGGGCTTCTTATAAACAGAAGGGGAGGTATTACAGCCGTTATTGTTGGAGAAAAAGGCGGTATTGAAATTCCTCAGCTTACAACTGAAAGGGTCGGAAGGGCAAGATTCAGGGGTATCAGGTTTGTCCATACGCATTTGAATGGTGAACTGCTTTCCAAAGAAGACCTGAACGACCTCGCCATGCTGCAACTTGACCTCGTAGCTTGTCTGGTGGAGGGCAGGGCAGGATTAGACGAAACAATTCATATAGGCCATCTGATGCCTGATGTTAAAAAAGGCAGATTATGGGAGTTTATAGGTCCGATAGACATACACGAACTGAACGTCGATTTCGTTGAATTTATAACCACACTGGAAAACGAATTCGTAAAGACGCGCGGAAAATACTATACGATAAACACACAGGGCGGTTGTGTGCTGGTTTGCGTTGTCCCACCAGGTGCAGACAAAAACTTGGACGACCACATATCAGAACTCAAAGACCTCTGTTATTCTTCGGGCATATCTGTTCTCGATGTCGTCATACAAAAACCTAAGACATTACACCCGAAATATCTCATAGGAAAGGGAAAGCTTGAACAAATAGTAATGAAAACACAGCAACTCGGGGCTGACATTCTTGTTTTTGATGAAGAACTTACCCCTGGTCAGATAAGAAATATATCATCTATCACCGATTTAAAGGTCATAGATAGAAACCAGGTGATACTCGATATATTTGCCCAGAGGGCAAAGACGAATGAGGCAAAGATACAGGTTGAACTGGCTCAGCTTAATTATATCTTGCCGAGACTTGCAGAAAAAAATACCGCATTCTCGCGTTTAACTGGTGGTATTGGCGCAAGAGGACCAGGCGAGACAAAACTCGAAGTCGATAAACGACGCATAAGAGACAAGATAAGCTTTCTCGAGAAAAGGCTTAAGGAAATAAGAAAGGTCAGGGATAAAACAAGAGAAAAGAGAAGGGGATCAAATATCCCGGTGATTTCAATTGTCGGTTATACCAACTCCGGCAAATCCACATTATTAAACCTTTTGACAAAAAGCCGTGTGGAGATCGAGAATAGACCATTTAGCACATTAAGCCCGACAACAAGACTCGTTAAATACCCTGAGAGAAAAAACATGATTATAACCGATACAGTAGGCTTCATAAAGGGGTTGCCGAATGTGCTTCTTAAGGCGTTCGTTGCCACACTCGAAGAACTCGAAGATGCAGATATTCTGCTGCATCTCGTTGATATCAGTTCCCCGGACTTTGAAGAGCGCATCGATATCGTAACTAATATAATTGGTTTGCTCGGACTTGAAGATAAGAAGGTTATCATGGTTTTCAATAAGATAGACAAGATGGGCAAGGCTGCCCTATGTAATATTGAAGCGCGCTACAATGCCATTTCCATATCATGCTTGAAAAAGATTGGCATCGACAGATTGATGGAGACGATAGAAAAACATATACAAATCAAAGACCGATTAAGCCAACAGATCGGCGATAAAGATTACTAATGCTGAACTATTTCAACAGTGACAAAAAGTATGCCTTTATCTCTGGGTCAGCACAACTGAAATCAAATTTATTTATGAAATGGTGTAAGGACAAATCTTTCCCTTCTCTAAAAAGCGCATCCACTTTTGCATAAACATCACCCTGGTTGTCTTCCATCCATGCAGTTGCAAATATATCCCTGTCTTCGATTCTTAAAAACCGGCCCTTTGCAATATAAGGACTTCCGCACATGACTGGCTTTAAAAATTCCATCTCTGTTTTTCTTGTCATGCCGATCTTTTTTGTTTCCATAAAAATCGCATACCAGACAATAACATCCAAAATACCAAAAATCATTCCACCATGCAAAACATCGGTATATCCCTCGAATCTGTTATCGATGTTTACATGGCAGTATACGAGTTTAGGTTCATACATCATCGTTAGCCTTAACCCATCCTCCCTGTTGGATCCGCAGAAAAACGAATCTTTATAAACCGGCAGCACACCTTTCATTTATTATTCCTCCACTTCAAAAAGAAGACTGGATGTTTGGATGATTAGATGCTTAGCTAAACTTCCAACCCTCTAATCCTCTGTTCTTCTTGTCTTTCACTCCATCAGCTATGAGCTGATTTATCTAAGTACCTCATCCCTAACTGCCCGCACGCCCCGCCTATATCTTGGCCTCTCGAACTTCTTATAATGGTAGTAAAGTTTTTGCTTAAAAGATATGCATGAAACTCATTTATTGTTTCGGTGTTGGGGGTCTTGAATTCGATATAGGGGGATTCGTTGTAAGGGATTAGATTTATTTTACATTTTGTACCTTTTAAGATTTCAGAAAGTTGTTTTGCATCATTGATCGAATCATTGAAGCCCTTAATCAAAATATACTCAAAGGTGATTCTGATCCTGTTCGTCCCTTTAAATCCTTTTACAAAGTTCAAGATTGCATTTATTGGATAAAGTCTGTTAATCGGCATCAGATATGTCCTTTTTTCGTCGTCCGCTGCATTTAGAGATATGGCGATACTAGCCACCTTGGGTTTTATAAGGCTCAAACCGTCAATCAAACCAACAGAAGAAACTGTGATTTTCCTATATGAATAATCGAGACCAAGAGGTTCTTTTAATAGATCGATTACCTGTATAATGTTGTCAAGGTTATCGATGGGTTCGCCCATACCCATGAAAACAATATTGGTGATAAGTCTTTTGGTTGGCTCTTCTGCATGTCTTTCTGTAAAAACTTTTCTGTCTATATCACTACTGGGCACATAGTTGTCAAGGTATCTTTTCACCGCTACAAGTTGTCCTACGATTTCTGATGCGGAGAGATTCCTGATAAATCCTATCTTTCCGGTCACACAGAATTTACAGCCCATCCTGCAACCTATCTGCGATGATACACACAAAGTGTTCCTTTTTTCTTCCGGTATGAATACGCTTTCCACGATATTGCCATCTTTAAGCAATAGCGCAAATTTTATTGAACCGTCCTGCGAAAAGTGCGCCTCCTTTATCTCCGGGAGACTCATATCAAACATATCCCTGAAAACCATACGCAGACTTTTAGGGATATCGGTCATATCATTAACATCATAAATACCCCTATTATAGACCCACTTGAATAGCTGTCGGGAGCGGTATTTTTCCTTTCCCAGGACGCCAATTGCAGTTTCGAGATTTTTAATGGTTAGCTCAAAGAAATCGTACATTACAAAAAACCTTCATGCTTCTTTACCAACGAAGCACCATAGGTTAACAGAAAAATGGATAATCTTTCAATAGTATTGGGTTTTAAAATATGGCAGGTCAGGGATTCCCTGATATAGGACTTCGATAAGTATGAAATATGGGTAATATTACCGATATTGATATTGACATGAAATGGTAATTTAAGATACGATAGAACACAGTATATTGGTATTAATAGCGGTCATCATTTGAAAACACATTACAAGAGTATATTTGAACGTAATTAAATCAAGGGGAATTGATGACAACAACAATAGTAAGAGAAGTAGTTGGCATCGAAAAAGAGGCAGAATCAATAATTTCACAAGCCAAAGCGTACACAAAGCAACTGGAAAATGAATATGAAGAGGAAATCAAGGCCTACAGAAATAGGATGTCTGATGAATTAAACGAGAAAATCGCTGCATTCCATAAAAATATTGAGGAGACGAATAAGAATGTCCTTCAAGAGGAAGAAATGAGGCTTAATAAATCTCTTGAGGCGATAAACAACATCCCTCAGGATGTCTTGACAGGTCTGGTTAATGCAATAGTTTCTCGTATGTTAAATATATAGAGAAGATATGGCTATAGACTTTTTAAAAAAGGTCACAGTTATAATTCCTAAAGAAAACAGCTTCCGCTTGTTGCAATCCATAAACAATCTGGGTATGATGGAAATTATCGATACCAGGGATTCTCTCGATGAAGATGTACCGTTTGACAGATACGAGACATCCACAGAAGAGGCTGACAGCTATCTCCACAAAATAGATTTTATTCTAAACTTCATGAATATCTTTTATCCCAGAAAGGAAAGCTTTTTAAAAAGTCTTACCCCTCTTCCCATTGTAACGTCAACAGAAGAAATAGATAAGGTTTTAAACAAATACGAGTTCGAAAAACATTACCTTTTTGTCAGTGAGTTGGATGATGTTTACCGAAGCTCAGAGAGGTTGATTAATGAGATTGCGGCAGAGATTGACGAGCTTAAACCGATTTCAGACATCTCTTTTGACCTTAAAGACCTCTTTTCAACAACACATATAGACATCATAATGGGGTATATGCCAAAAAAACACCTCATAGACCTGAAACATGTCGCAGACACACTGGAAAGATTTGCGTGGGAAGAGTTCGAACCAGAAGTTACAGTCGGAAACGACAAAGATCACATAAGTAAAGACAAAAAACACAACGATGGGCGTACCAGAATGTTATTTGCATTTCTCAAAAGGGATGCCGAAGTTGTACGT
>MWEV01000275.1 GCA_002071245.1 Deltaproteobacteria bacterium ADurb.Bin026 | reverse complement strand
TGGGGAGGAAATGTTGTTTTTAATTTTACCTATGCCTATGTTTTCATGGCTGTAAAAAGCATGTTTGCGCCTGACGTCCCAAACAATGACGGTTGTGCAAGGCCTATTCGGCTTTCTGCCCCCGAAGGCAGTGTAGTTAATTGTAAGTTTCCTGCTGCAGTTGCCGCAAGGATGGGCGTTGGTCATTTCCTTACAGAGATTATATATCGGGCGTTATCCGATGTGCTCCCCAAAAAGGTAATCGCAGCATCCGGCGGAACACCAGCAGCGATGAATGTATTCTATGGCAGAAGAAAAGACGGAAAACCCTGGCACTCTGTTATCATAAGGGGAGGGGGCATGGGTGCCAGTGCTAAAAATGACGGCAACTACGTTTATATATTTCCTGCAAACGGTGCCAATACACCAGTTGAAATTTTTGAAAGCGACACACCTCTTGTTGTTGAAAAACGTGAACTTTTGGCAGATTCAGGCGGTGTAGGAAAGATGAAGGGAGGGCTTGGCAAGAGGGAGGTATTCAAAGTCCCGGATGATAGCTACGCCCCGATACCCCCAATCAACCTTGGGATTCAGTCCGGCAGGTATATTTACCCTGCCGAAGGCCTTTTCGGCGGTAAATCCGGCGCAAAGGCACAATTTCTCGTCAATGGCGTTCAGGGCAATTCTTACGGATTGACCCAGATGAAACCAGGCGACGTGGTAACAATAGATGCACCAGGCGGCGGTGGGTATGGCAATCCCTCCGAACGGGAACCACAAATGGTGCTGCACGATGTCATAGAAGGATACGTGAGTATTGAAGAGGCAAAATCTGAGTATGGGGTTGTGATCGACCCAACAACACTTGAAATTGATACGGAAGAAACCGATAGACTTAGAAAGAGTAAACAAGAAAGGTTTTAGCAATCGGATAAAACAATATTATAAAAATAAGAGGAGGTGCATAAAGGATGAAAAGACCATTTGATACAAAGATTAAAACGGAAAAGGAGTTGAAAACCCTCCAACTTGACGAATTGAAATGGACGGTAAATCATGTCTACAATGGTTCTGCGTATTACCGAAAAAAGCTCGAAGAGGCCGGAGTAACACCTGGCGATATCAAGGCACTCGAAGACATCAGAAAACTGCCTTTTACAACAAGCAAAGACCTTCAGGAGGATTATCCTTTCCCGCTGAGGAGTGTGCCCTTTGAAAAGATTGTGCGCATCCATGCATCGAGTGGCACCACAGGCAAACGTAAGGTGCTGTGCTACACAGCCAAGGATGTTGACGATTGGGCAGAGATGTTTGCCCGTTGTTATTCATATGCAGATTGCACAATAGAAGATAGAATACAGATTGCCGTTGGTTACGGTGTATGGACGGCTGGTTGGGGTTTCCAGAATGGATGCGAACGCTTCGGCGCCATGTCTATTCCGATTGGGCCAGGCAATACGGACATGCAGTGCCAGTTCCTCGAAGATTTCGGTACAACAGTGATGACATGCACCGCTTCCATGGGATTGTTAATGGCAGAACTGATCGATGAGCGGGGCTTGCGTGGCAAAATCGAACTTAAAAAGATGATATTCGGATCTGAACGGGCAAGCGATGCGATGAGAATGAGAATATCGGAACTATCCGGGGTCAGATATGACCAACTCTTTGACATCCCGGGCATGACTGAACTGTACGGACCTGGCACGGGACTTGATTGCAGACACCACACAGGTATCCACTATTGGGCTGATTATTATATACTCGAGATACTCAACCCGGATACACTTGAGCCTGTACCTGAGGGCGAGGTAGGCGAAATGGTGGTAACAACCCTTAAAAAAGAAGCTTCACCTCTTATACGTTATCGCACAAGAGACCTCACGCGTCTTATGCCTGGCGAGTGCCCCTGTGGCAGCATCATGCCGAGACACGACAGGATTCTCGGCCGTTCAGACGATATGTTTATCTTCAGGGCTGTCAACATCTATCCGAGCCATATCGACCAGATACTTTCCAATATAAAAGAGGTAGGAAGCGAATATCAGATTATCCTGTACAGGAAGGATACGGGCGGAAAAGACCACATGAAGATAAAGGTTGAGCGGGCACAGGGACTACAACACTCCCATGACTCGGACAAATATATCAGGAAAGCAATAGAAAAGGAGATAAAGAAACAAATACTTATAAGTTGCGATGTGGAAATAGAGAACTACGGTTCGTTGCCGCGTTCTGAACGTAAGACAAAAAGGGTGTTTGATAACAGAGATTAGGTGGGTGTATAAGGGCATAAGCTGTGGGGGATTTCAATGCTTTGCCTTTGCATGATGCTTAAACAAAGGAGGTTATTGTGAAAAGCTATGAGTATCATAAACCAAAAACAATAGAAGAGGCAATCAGCTTGATGGGAAGTCTCGAAGATGCAAAATTCATTGCCGGTGGCACAGATGTAATGGTATTGATCAAGCAAAAAAAGATTTCCTCTAAATGTATGGTTTCATTGAGGAATATTGATGGACTTGCCTATATAGACACACAGAACGGATTACGTATCGGCAGTGGAACAACCCACAACACCATTGACGAAAATGGGCACATTAAAAGGTATTACTCTGCCCTGACCGATGCAACCAGTCGTCTCGGATCAAAACAGATCAGGAATGTGGCAACAATCGGCGGAAACATCTGTAATGCCGCACCATCTGCTGATACGGCATGCCCGCTTCTTGCGCTTGATGCAAAAGCAGTGATAGTGGGCCAGAATGGTTCAAAAACAACAAGCCTTGACGAGTTTTTTCTTGGGCCGGGCAAGACAATACTTTCGAAAGAAGAGCTTTTAAAAGAGTTCGTAATGCCGCTTTATGGTGAAAACACCGGGTCTGCCTATATCAAGCATACCAGAAGAAATGCGATGGATTTACCTATTCTCGGGGTTGCGACAAGGATAACCGTTTCTTTGCCAGATGAAAACATATCACGCTGCAAGGATATGTTTTGTACCATCGACAGCATCTCAAATATACTTGAAAGGTTAAAGGATGAAGGCGTGAAATGTGAGGATGTAATGATTGCCATGGGTGTAGTGGCACCGAGGCCAATGAGGGCTAAAAACGCAGAGTCTGTCATGAAAGGTAAAATAGTCTCCTCTGAACTTTTCGAAGAGATAGGGAACATTGCAGCAGGTGAAGCGCAGCCAAGAGATAGTATCCGGGGCGAGGCGTGGTATAGAACCGAGATGATAAAGGTTCTTGTAAAAAGGGCGCTCATAAAATCAATTGACAGGGTTATCAGGCCTGATGAGGCTTTCTATCCTGAAAGACTTTGGTAGAGGAGGGTGGCTATGAAATATGAAATATCGTTTTTGCTCAATAACGATAAGGTCACTGTAGAGGTCGACCCAGTATGGACACTTTTATATACGCTAAGAGAGGTGTTTGGCTTGACAGGCACAAAGGAAGGGTGTGGATACGGGGAATGTGGTGCCTGTACAGTGATAATCGATGGTCAGGCTGTAAACTCTTGTATTTTCCCTATCTTGGAGGTTGAGGGGAGACATGTAACAACAATAGAGGGCGTTGCATCTAAAGATGGGACCATGCACCCTCTTCAAAAGGCATTTGTCAACGAAGGCGCTATCCAGTGTGGCTTTTGTACACCGGGCATGATTATGTCTGCCAAAGCGCTGCTCGATGCAAAGGAAAATCCTACAGAAGATGAAATTAAGGATGCCATAGAAGGCAATCTATGTCGGTGTACCGGTTACGTTAGGATTATCGATGCTATAAAATCAGTATCGAAAGGGAGGTAACGATGGACAATTTTACTATAGTGGGACAGAAGATACCAAAGATTGATGCCCCTGTAAAGGCAACAGGAGATGCATTATATATACAGGACATAAAGGTTTCGGGTATGCTTCATGGAAAGATTCTATACAGTAAATATCCCCACGCGCGCATATTGAAACTTGATACATCAAAGGCAGAAACACTTCCTGGTGTACGTGCAGTTGTCACAGCCGCTGATATGCCTCCAAATTTCAGGATTGGCGTGATGAAAGACAATCCACCGCTGAAATCGGGAAAGACTAAGTCGATTAGAGATGAGATTGCCGCCGTTGCAGCCATAAGCACAGAGGTTGCTGAGGAGGCACTGTCCCTTATTGAGGTAGAATATGAGGAGTTACCTGGCATATTCGACCCGATTGAGGCAATGCAGGAAGGTGCAACGTTGATCCATGAGGAGGTAAAATCCAATATCCTCAAAATGCCTTGGAAACTCGTCTGCGGTGATGTTGAAACAGCGAAGAAGGATTCCGCACATATTGTCGAGGATACATTCAGCACACAATGGGTAACGCATTGCTGCATGGGAACGAGTGGTTGCATCGCACAGTTGGATGCGAGCAACAATCTTACACTTTATAGTAATACACAGATTCCATCCCTTGCTCAGAACGATTTCATTGAGGCCCTTAATGCATTTGGCTACAAGAACAGGAGGGTACGTATTATCCAGTCTGTTATAGGCGGGGGCTTTGGAAGTAAACTGGATACATATGCCTATGAGTATATTGCTATACTGCTTGCCATAAAAACAAGAAAACCTGTGAAAATAATCTTTTCACGCGAAGAGGAATTCTTTGCAACATCTCCACGTCAGTGCACGATTACTAAAATATCACAGGGTTGCGACAAGGAAGGCAGACTTACGTTCAGAGAAATAGAAATGATCCTTGACAATGGCGCATATACCTCATGGGGCGCAACTACACCATCCGTCATGATGCTACCCATATCTTCGCTTTATAAGGTGCCAAATATAAAGTACGTTGCAAAATGTGTCTACACAAATAATACATACTGTCAGGCGATGCGCGGTTATGGCAATCCTCAGGCTACCTTTGCAATTGAATCGTCGCTTGACCAGCTTGCTGAAAAGGCTGGTATTGACCCGCTCGAATTCAGAATTAGAAATTCTAATGAACCTGGAGAGATCACCCCGCAACGCTTCAAGATTACATCATGTGGTATGAAAGAATGTATTGACGAGGTCGCTAAAAGGCTTGCATGGAAAACGAAGAAAGAACATAAGGGTAACAGGGGCGTTGGTATTGCTTCTCTTATTCATGTTGGAGGAGGCGCCCGTGTTTACAAATCTGATGGTTGCGGCACTATTATCAAGATGGACGATTTCGGCAAGGTCGATGTATTTACAGGCGCAAGCGATATAGGACAAGGTTCAGATACGGTTATAGCGCAGATTGTGGCAGAGGTTCTTGGTATACCTATTGAGGATGTGAATGTTGTAAATAATGATACTGACATATGTCCGTGGGATGTCGGTGTCCATGCGAGCAGAACAACATTTGTGGCGGGAAACGCTGCCCTTGGTGCAGCAAAAAAGATAAGAGAGCAAATACTGGAGGCAGCCGGAAAACTTCTCGAAGAAGAACCTTCTTTTCTGGATATTAAAAACAGCATCATATACTCTACAAAAGACAAAGAGAAAAGTACGCCTTTAGGCAAGGCCCTGCGCAAGATTCACTATACATTGGGCGGAAAGATGCTTATGGCAGAATATTTCTATGATCCTGCGAACGAAAACTTCGATAGGGAATTCAAGGGAAACCTCTCGGTATCATACGCATATGGTGCACACGGGGTTGAAGTTGAGGTTGATAAAGAAACTGGACAGGTCAAGATATTGAATTATATAGCCGCACATGATGTAGGAAAACCCATAAATCCTCTGCTACTCGAAGGCCAGATATACGGCGGTGGGCTTCAGGGCATAGGATACGCCCTCGGTGAAAAGATGATTTATAAAAACGGTCGGTTAATGAATGGTAACTTTCTTGACTACAAGATGCCTACGGTTAAAGATGTGCCACCTGTTCAGGCAGTAATCGTTGAAACCGACGAGAAAGACGGGCCATTCGGTGCTAAAGGCATAGGTGAACCTGGGCTGGTCCCGACCGCACCGGCAATTGCAAACGCGATATATGATGCGGTAGGCGTACGTATAAAGGATCTACCAATAACACCTGAAAAGATCCTCAAGGCATTGAAGGAAAAACAAGGCAGGACTTGATAATCAAATGTGAATCAAAAAGGGTTGGAGGTTTGAATGCCAAATAAATCTCCAACCCTTTTGTATCTTAGAAATCATAAAAACTTATGTGACCTGACAACTTCCGTTTTTTTCGTAAATCATATCCCAAATAAAAAAGCATGAAACCAGGCACCAAGATATGCCTGAATAACCTTCTCGTCCTCCTTTACTTCAAACGGAGTGCCTTCCATGATCTTTTCGCCGAAATCCATCACAACGACCACGTCTGATATGTTCATAATAGTGCAGCATTCGCCCTATTCAATAGGGTCATTTTTGTCATCCGCTATAGCCATATTTATGTTGTATTTACCCTTTTTTGCATATTCCTCAAGCGTAATGGTAAATTCATTTTTTTGCTGACTCGCCGAATGTCTTGACATCACCTGTCAGGGGCACAATAAAACCTGTCTTGAGTGTGTCCCTTGCATATAAAATACCGGCGATAAAAAAACACATCAAAAATATTGCGACAATCTTTCTCATCTTTACCCTTCCAGGGATTGCAAAATATTTCATATAGAAAAAAATACGGAAATTTGTAATGTGGCCATTTTGAGTTAATCAGGTTTAAGAATATAATTAAGGGTTTTTACAAATTTTGCGTTTTGTTTATGTCTTTTTAACGGTAGCCTCAGATAACTTCCGCCAGATAGGCTCTCATATTGGTCAACAAAAATGTTGTAACGGTTAAAAATATCTTTCATATCCAATATATCACTGCCGGGTTTCAGCAAAAAAAGATTACATTGTGTATCCAAAATTTGCAGGTCCTTTATCCTTTTCAGTTTTTGAATCATGTATATCTTCTCTTTTTCAATAAACTCCAGAGCTCTCTTTTTGAATCCTTTGTCTTTCAAGGATGCCAGTGCAGCAGCATATGCGAGTGTATTCATTTGGAATAAGGATGTATTGTCGTTTAATTGCTTCACAAGGTCACGAGAGCCTGCCGCATATCCGATTGGCAACCCCTCAAGGGCGTAAAAACTGGAAAATGTTTTTATCAGAATTGTATTTTTAGCCTCTGTGGCTCGTTTAATGAAGGATACACCGGTGGTAAAATCCAAATAGCTCTCGTCGATGAGTAATATTTTACCATCCTTTTCCATTACATCCATCAAGGCATTAAGATCAGATGGGGTCAGCATTAAACCCGTTACATCGTGAGGATTTGGAAGAATAACCATATCAATATGCGCAAGTCGATCAATGATGCCGTTTACATCTATCGTAAATTGGAATCGACCCTTTTCTTCTGTATGGAATAAATGTATGTTGATTCCAAGACCATCTAAAATTTCTCTATACCTTTTTGAAACCGGCGAAACGAGGAGTATTTCGTTCGGTTTTGTTGCCAGGAAGATACTGTGCATCAATGAGGATAAACCAGCCCCGAAAACTATGCAATCTTCTCCTATGGTTTCATGCCTGCATAAATAACGCCGGAGATACCTTGCTTTTTTGTCGGGTTGAAACTCGAGAAGCTTGATGGATTTTCTTATTGCGTTTTTTGCCTTATTTGAAGGCCCAATGGGGTTGACATCCGATGTAAAATCAGAGATCTGGCGGACAGACAGTCTTTTACGTTCAGCAAATTCGTAAATATCCATATTGTTATTTTTTATCGAACTGCTTTAGTGCCTGCTCGGTGATTGATTTGACGACAGGGTCATCGGATTGCCCCTGAACTTCCAGGTAAAGCCTTTTTGCCTCTTCCAGCTTTCCTTTTATATGATTTATCCTTGCAAGGTAAAGCCGTGCAATAATGTTGATTTTTTTGTTGTTTTCGTTAATGATTGAATTAAATAGCGTTTCAGCGACATTAAGCTTCTCAATGCTGCTCGATACCGTTGATTCGCCAAAAGTCTGAATTGCCTGTGATAACATGAATTGTACTTTGTCATTCTGCCTTTTCGCATAAAAGCTGTACCCAAAAAGGGATGAACATATCACAACAACCACTATTAACCCAATTACACATGCCTTCGTATTGGTTTTGGCCCAATCCAATATAAAGGCTACCGCCCTTAATACGATATCGGGTTTCTTGATTTCTTCCTTTACCTTTCTCTTTGTCATATAACGTATTTCAACACATATGGTTATTCTGTGTCAATATGAATAGCAAAACA
>MWEV01000274.1 GCA_002071245.1 Deltaproteobacteria bacterium ADurb.Bin026 | reverse complement strand
AGTGTAATCAAGGATGCTCGCAAGAAATTTTACAGTTATGTATTCTTCTCCTTGATCTTGAACTGCATCTACGATGTCTACCTGCCGCATAGCTATATTTTCGAGGCGATTGATCTGTTTGTTTGATATATAATTATCAATATCTGCTTGGAATGTACTTAGCATTTGCGGTGTTAAGAGGCTTTTGACATTGCTCATGTCTCGTCTTGTCCAGCCACCCTGGATTTTAAAAAAGGTATCCTCAGCCAATTCCCTGAATTGATTTTCATCGAAAGAGACATCCATTTCCTTTATATGACGAAGACCGTTTGACACAGGGTCATTCTGGAATGTTTGTTCATTGTATGTTTGTGCGGGTATTGACTCGTTGTAATTATAAGAAGATGAGTAACCCACGCCTGACATATTCATTTGCATTTCTTCTGCCTTGCGTGCACGGTACTTTTTATAAATGAAATAGATAATGCCTGCAATGACAAGAAGTATTATAAAATCGCCAAAACCAAATCCGCCGCCGTATCCGCCACCTCCGGCATATCCCCGACTGCCGAACAACATGCTCCCGATCATTCCTCCCATGAGTCCGCCCCCTATACCATAGAGCAGACTTCTCCCAAAAGATGGTTGGGGCTGTTGAATTGGTGGTACTTGCGTTGATGGTTGCTGAGCAGTTGTTGGGGGTCTGGTTGGAGCAGTTGTTGGGGGTCTGGTTGGAGCAGTTCTTTGGTAGGAGCGGCTGCCGCCTGAACCGAATCCCCTACTGCCTAATGATCTGCCGCCACCTGCCCGAGCATAGGCAACCGATTCCATTCCGATAAAAAAGAGAAAGAACAAAATAGTCAGTATAGTTAACACGTTAATTTTATTATTTAATATCTTTTTCACCTAATACCTCACAATGTTATTAAAATAAAAAACTATGGGTTATAAAAATATCATACAAATGCCATTTATGTCAAAAAAACCCTGACAGCGGAAAGTAGTTAACATTGTGCTTGATTTTGGTGCTAAGGTGTATTAAGAAGATATTCGTTACTGAAATAAAGCCAAAACAGGAGAATATCATTTATGTCAAATGTTGGTGTTGTAGGAATCCAGTGGGGTGATGAAGGTAAAGGAAAGATTATTGATATACTCAGCGAATATGCTGATGTAATCGTGAGGTTTCAAGGAGGGGCAAACGCAGGACATACTATTGTGGTAGGAGGAAAAAAGGTAATACTGCATTTAATCCCATCAGGTATTCTTCATGAGAAAAAATATTGTATCATAGGAAACGGTGTGGTACTAGACCCTGGTATATTAGAGCAAGAAATCAACGATCTTAAATCAATAGGATACATTAAAGATGATAAAAGATTGATGATAAGTGGTTTAACTCATATAATTATGCCTTACCACAAGAAGCTTGATATGTTAAGAGAATCAAAGAAAAAGAACAAGATAGGAACTACAGGGCGTGGTATAGGTCCGGCTTACGAGGATAAGGTTAGCAGGATGGGTATAAGGGTTATTGACCTACTTGATAAAAAGATGTTTTCTGACATGGTAAAGGAAAACCTCGAAATAAAGAATTTTATCATTAAAAAATATTATAAAGATCAGCCATTTAAGGCGAGAGAAATAATAAAGAGTTACGAAGTATATAGGAAGCTGCTTAAAAAATATACAACCGATACAACGCAATTTATTCATAAATGCCAGCAAGAAGGCAAAAAGATGCTTTTTGAGGGTGCACAGGGAACTTATCTGGATGTTGATCACGGTACTTACCCGTTTGTAACATCTTCAAACACTGTTTCAGGAAACATCTTTTCGGGAAGCGGTGCGCCCCCTACTTCCGTAGGCTATATTCTCGGGATATGTAAAGCATACACGACGAGGGTAGGGGAGGGACCTTTTCCGACAGAATTATCAGATGAAACAGGTGAAAGGATAAGAAAGATCGGGGGAGAATACGGCGCGACAACAAACAGGCCGAGACGCTGCGGATGGTTTGATGCAGTTATTGTTCGCAGGGCTTTAAAACTCAACGGAGTAAAAGGCCTGTGTATGATGAAGCTTGACGTCCTCGATGAATTTGATAAAATCAGGGTTTGCACCAAATATAAATTGGGAAATAGGTTTTTAACTGATCCACCAATGGCAACCACGTCATATCCTAAGTGTGAACCTGTGTACGAAGATATTGATGGTTGGAATAGCCCAACGAGAGGTATCACTAGTTATGGCGACCTCCCTTTAAATGCAAGGAAATATCTCAAAAGATTGGAAGAAATTGTAGGTGTGAACATAGACATAATTTCAACGGGACCTGAAAGAGAAAGTACCATCGTGCTTAAAAACCCTTTTGAATGAAACAGTCTATTTCTGCCATGTTTACCATCATTTATGTTGACTTCAAGCGGTTTTTAAGTTTAGATTAATAACTTTAAGTTAATTCCATGAATGGAGGGAGGGAAAGATGAATGCCGGCAGTTATTGTAAGAGAAGGAGAGTCCTTCGAAAGTGCCCTAAAAAGATTTAAAAAACAATGCGAGAAGACAGGCATACTTTCTGAGATAAAGAAAAGAGAACATTACGAGAAACCGAGCGTAAAAAAGAAGAAAAAAATGCTTGCTGCAAAGAAAAGAGCATTAAAGAAACTTAAAAGGGTTATGGATAAGGGACTCTACTAATAATGGAACACAGAGCCAGAATAGAAGAAGACCTAAAAATATCTCTGAAGCAAAAAGACAGCTTAAGGGTATCCGTTCTGCGGATGCTCTTAGCTGCAATCAAAAATAAAGAAGTCGAAAAGATACGTGCTTTGACTGAAGATGAGTTTTATGCACTCGTCAAAACATCTATAAAGCAACATATAGATTCTATTGAAAGCTTCAAGAAAGGCAATAGGGTAGAGCTTGCTCAGAAAGAGGAGAAGGAACTTGAGATATTAAAGGAATTTTTACCGGCTCCTTTGACTGAAGAAGAACTTTCAAGAGAGATAGAAGAGGCTATAAAATCGATTGAAGCAAAAAGTCAAAAAGATATGGGTAAGGTAATAAAAACCATTATGGATAAATTTCCTGGAAGGACTGACGGAAAGGTGTTGAGTGGAATGGTGCTTAAAAGACTGTCTTCGAAATAGATAGTCAATAGCCCACAATGATTGATAAAACCTTATTATATCTCGACTATACAAAGTTACTCGAGCTGCTTAAAAATTACTCTTCTATTCAGTATGTACATGAATTAATCTCCAGCCTGCTACCAGAAAACGATACCAACTTAATCCAGGAAAGACAGGATAAAATCGAAGCCGTGATGGAGGTATTGCGATGGGATGGCAAAATCCCATTTTCTGACATTCCTTTCATCAAGGACATTATCAAAAGGCTAAATATAAAAGATTCACTTCTTGAAATATCGGAATTCATTGCTCTCTCTGATTTTCTTTCTGTTTGCGACAGCGTCTTAAAGTATCTTAAAAAAGTACACATAAAGAAACAATTCATCGAAGAAGCAATAAAAAAGATAAACCCTCTTTATCCGTTAACAACAAAAATAAAACAAACCATTAACAGTGAAGGTACTATTGAAGATACAGCTTCATATGAACTTTCAAGGATCAGGACTGACCTCTATGTATACAAGGAAAAAATAAGAAACCTGCTGAATAGAATTATGGAAAGTGAATCTGTTGCGCCTGTTCTTCAGGATAATTATATTGCTGTTAGAAACGGAAGATATGTTGTACCCTTTAAACCTAATTTCAATCAGTTTATACAAGGTATTGTTCATGATTATTCACATTCTTTGAAGACGTCTTTTGTAGAGCCTGTGGAATGTGTTGAATTGAATAATAGTATAAGCATCTTCGAAAAGGAGGAAAAAGAAGAAGAATTGAGAATTCTCAATGACTTAACCGAATATGCAAGAAAATCATTAGGCGACCTTGAAATAAACCTGGATATTATTTGCGAGCTGGATTTTTATCATAGCCTTGCCCTTTTCAGCACAGAGTTTGATTGCATAAGGCCTGAAATAAGCAATGACGGCTCAATCGATATAAATAATGCAAGAAACCCCTTTATTGCTATATCAAAAAAGGAGATGACGATCCCGATCGATATAAAACTCGATAAAAAAAAGGATATCATGATTATAAGTGGACCCAATGCCGGTGGAAAGACCGCTGCACTGAAAACAATAGGTTTGTTGTCGCTTATGTCACAAGCTGGTTTGTTTATTCCAGCATCCGGTCGACCAAAACTACCTGTATATTCAAATATATATGCAATTATCGGGGATGAACAGGATATTTCTATGGAGCTTTCGAGTTTTACAGCGCATATGATGTCAATTAAAGATATCTACAACAAAATAAAAGGCGGTGAACTAATCCTTATTGATGAGATTGGAGGCAATACAGAACCACAGGAGGCATCTGCCCTATCTATGGGTATTATGGATATGTTTGTGGATAAGGGATGTAAAATAGTTGTTACCACGCATCTGAACCTTTTAAAGGCTTATGGTTATTCAAGACCGTTTGCAATAAATGCGTCAACCGTATTCGATCCGGAAAGTATGGAGCCCCTTTATAAGCTTACATACGGCATGGCCGGATACAGTAATGCGATTAATGTTGCAAAAAACATGAATTTCCCCGATGAAATAATTGAAAAAAGTTCCAAGTATTTGGGTGCCCAAGAACATATGTTAAACGACCTTATTTGTGCATTGGAAAACGGTAAAAAGAGGGTAGATGAAGAAAAAGATAAGATTAAAAAGCTAAGAGAGGAACTGAAGGATAAGATATCTTTGATTAAACAGAAAAAGGAAGAATATTTCAGGGAATATGAAGAAAAATGCAACAACAAACTATTGGAGCTTGAAAAAGAACTGGATGAGATAAAAAAAGAGATTGCAAAAAAGGAAAAAGCGTCTATAAAGATAAATAAGGAACGATTAAGCAGATTAAAAGATAAATATGTACGCACTGAAAGTAAAAAACAGGATAAACTTCTAATCGGCGATTATGTCACAATAAGGACGCTGGGAATCAGCGGATACGTTACAGATATTGACGAGGTGAGGGATATAGTAGAAGTTATAACGGGTAATGTAAGGACAAAAATAAGCAGGGTTTTCATAAGCAAGTCGAAAGAATTGCCCAAAAAAGATGTATACAGCAAAATAGGTTTGACCTCAAATAACAATATCACACCGGAATTAAATATTATAGGGTTTCGAGTTGAGGAGGCAATTTCTGCGCTCAGTAAATTTATAGATTCTGCAATAATTAATGGTGTTCATAAGGCGAAAATTGTACATGGAATTGGTACTGGACGTCTGATGAAAGCCGTTAAAGATTATTTGTCTGATGAGAAATTTATAAAGCATTTAAGAAGCGAAGAAGGTAACGCAGGTGTTACTGTTGTTGAGTTTATATGATGAATATTGCCGATGAAGTGCTCTCAAGGATAAATATAGTGGAGGTTGTTTCCCAATACGTTCAGTTAAGAAAAACTGGTAGAAACTTTGTAGGCCTGTGTCCTTTTCACAAAGAAAAAACGCCTTCATTCACTGTAAGTCTTGAGAAGCAGATTTTTTATTGTTTTGGCTGTAATGAAGGAGGCAATGCAATAAATTTCCTGATGAAATATGACGGTCTGACTTTCCAAGAAGCCATTGAAAGTCTTGCCCGTCAATATGGCATTAAAATAAAAAAGGATTTTGTAAAGAGAAACAATGCATTTGATGCGCTTTCAAGATTGGCTGAATATTACCATAAGAATCTAATGTCTTCGAGGATTGCGCTGAACTATCTGAAAGCCAGGGGTATAGGAAATGATATAATCGAAGAATTTATGATTGGATATAGTGAAAGATCAAGAGAGAGTCTGGCGAATTTTATAAAAAAAACAAACATTCAAACTGATGTCTTTATAAATACTGGTATTGTGAGGACAAAAGAAGGTGAAATATACGATATATTCAGGGGAAGGATAGTTATGCCCATTTTTGATGTAAACAAAAAGATTGTAGGTTTTGGTGGTAGAACAATCGAAAAAGATGGTTTCCCAAAATATATCAATTCACCGGAATCGTCTGTATTTTCAAAAGGATCTTCTTTATTCGGCATAGACAAGGCGCGAAAAAGCATTGCTGAAAAAGATGAAGTTTTTATTGTTGAAGGCTATTTCGATCATATCTCCCTTTATATGAATGGTTTCAAGAATGTAGTATCCACGCTCGGAACATCTGTTACAGAGGGTCAATTGTCAAAACTTAGAAATTATACAGAAAATATTACCTTGATGCTCGATGGCGATGAAGCAGGTATAAAAAGTGCACTCCGTTTGATAGGGGTTTTTTCAGAAATGGATATAAATGGTAACATGGTTGTATTACCGGATGGGCACGATCCCGACAGTTTCCTGAGGGAAAAGGGCAAAGAAGTAATGAATGACACAATGAGGCTCAAAAAATCTATACTTGATTATTATTTTGATTATTGCATGAAAAAATGGGGAATGAAGACATTAGAAAACAAAAAGGCATTTATAAAATCTGTTATGCCTCACATCGAGGTTATAAAAAATACTGTAAGCAGGAGGCTTTATGTTAAACGTTTGTCAGAATTGACAGGCGTTGAAGAAAGATATTTTTTTAGAAGTATGTCAAAAGGAAGCGTTCATGAAAAAAAGGTTTTGAACCAACATTCATATAACCAGATAGGCAAGAAGGTTATAGGTGCTTTAATGAGCTATCCTGAACTTTTATCGGTTTTTAGAGATAAGGAGGTGATTAATTACATAAAAGATGTCAATATAAGAGATGTTTTACAAAAAATGTTCAGTCATTACACTGAAAAGGGTAATTTGGAGTTAAATGATTTTATGCAATCGCTCGATAAGGATGAATTAAAGAGTTTGGTCTTGAATGGTGTTTTTGATGTGGCTGAATGCACCGAAGATGAGATTAATATAATAGTAAAAGATTATTCAAGACATTTGTCAAAAACCTTTAAAAAGGAGGAAGCAAGGAAAATTACGGAAAGATTATCTGCAGCAGAAAAAATTGGAGATGTAAATACAATAAATAAACTTCTCGAGAAAAAAAGGCAAATACTGTCATTTACAAAAAATTGATAAATAAAGTGAGGTAAAGATGCCCGAAAAAGCTAAGAGTTTTTTTTCCTTTGATGAAAACTCAGATAATAAGGAGCTTTATCTTTTTATAAGAACAAGTGACAAATCAGAAAGCATTTTTGATGATATCGATTTATTTGAGATTGAGAGTAAAGCGGATGTTGAATTGCCTGAAGAGGGGAAAATTGATGATGTATTCGAACGGGAATTCGATGGGTTTTATGATGATGAATTTACCAATCCAATAAGGCACTATATAAAGGAAATGGCTTCAATGTCTTTACTCACCAGAGAGGGTGAAAAGGATATTGCGATAAAAATGGAAGAGGCGAAAGAAGAAATCAAGCAGATCATTTTATCTTTCCCAATGACAGTCAAGGAACTGCTATATACATTGTTATCTTTAAAAACATCTAAGACAAACATAAAAGATATCACCCTTGATGTTGATGAGGAAGAAGAGATTGAAACCGAGCTCGAGTTACAAAAGGAAAGGGTTATAAAATTACTTGAACGTTTAAGAGATGTCCATATACAGTTTAAACCCAACAATAATGGCACCAGTGAAGAATACAAAAAAAGGTGCATGTCGATAATATCAGAAATCAATATAAGCAAGAAATTGATCGATAAAATAGTCTGGAGGATGAAAAGGTATGTCGAAAGGATCGACAATATCGAAAGAGAGTATGAACGTTGTAAAAAAGACAGAAATGGGGATTTTGATAGAGAATTAAATACAATATTAAGGAGATTGCACAGGATTGAACGGGAAGTTGGTGTTTCTGCTGAAGACCTTAGGTATTATCTATGCAGGGTTGAAGACGCAGAAAGAAGATGTATTTATTATAAAAATGAACTTGTCAAGGCTAATCTGAGGCTTGTGGTCAGTATTGCAAAAAGGTATATGAATAGAGGGCTTCCGCTGCTCGATCTGGTACAGGAAGGCAACATAGGATTGATGAAAGCGGTTGATAGATTTGAACATAAAAGAGGATATAAATTTAGTACATATGCTACATGGTGGATAAGGCAATCCATTACAAGGGCAATTGCAGATCAGGCAAGAACAATCCGAATACCTGTTCATATGATCGAAACAATAAACAAAATTATTAAAGTATCCAAGGGACTTGTACAGGAACTTGGCAGAGAACCATTTCCAGACGAGATAGCGGAACGAGTTGGTTTTTCAATAGAAAAGGTGAGAAAGGTTTTAAGGATTACCAGGGAGCCAATTTCTCTTGAATCTCCAGTAAATGATGATGAAGATACACATCTTTC
>MWEV01000273.1 GCA_002071245.1 Deltaproteobacteria bacterium ADurb.Bin026 | reverse complement strand
TTTTCTGTGTTTGAAAAATGAATTGAAATATCTTGCACAACTTCTTGCGCCCCTGGTTTATCCGCCTTGTTTACAGCGATGATATCCCCAATCTCTATAAGACCTGTCTTCATGAGTTGTATCTCGTCGCCGTACCCTGATGTAACAACAGTGACAATAGTGTCGCATAATACTGAAATCTGTATTTCAGCCTGACCGGCACCTATGCTTTCCACGATTATGGTATCTTTACCAAGTCCTTCGAGTATATATGTTGCGCCTATCGCTGCCTTTGCGATCCCTCCTGGATAGCCCCTATGTGCCATAGACCTAATGAAAACCCTGCCAGTTTTGTCCGCCTCTCCCATGCGAACACGATCGCCGAGCAGTGCCCCGCCGCCTTCAGGACTTGATGGATCAACGGCGATCACCCCGATATGCCTTCCTTCATCCATAAGAATTGCTGCAAGCTTACCGGTTAGCGTGCTTTTTCCTGCGCCCGGCGAACCTGTAATGCCTATTTTTTGGGCACTCCCAACATGTGGATATATAAGTCTGATAGCCTCAAAACCCTCTGAACTTCCTTCTTCAATCAGAGAAATGAGGCGGGCAGCACTCCTTTCATCTCCCTGAAATAGTTTTTTGACCAGATCCATATTTCGTGGAATCTCTTTTAATCTTTTTCTTTATGAGATTTTTACCTCTTATGATGTGCTTTCTGATAAGTTTTTCAACCATCGAGGCACGTTTTGCCTTCATCAGGTTTATCATTTCCTTGTGGTCGCTTATCGATATCTCTGCCATGCCGCTGTAACTGAAAATGATGATCCTGTAACGATAGATATAGTCCCTTAGATCATTGATGATTGAAAGCAGTTTTGCGCTTTTGGCGGCACCGTACAATAAATCGTGGAATTCAGTATTTAATCGGACAATTTCTTCGTTATTGTTATCCCTGAGGCACTCTTCCTCCTTTTCTACCACCTTTTCTAACGCTCTGAAATCATCTTCAGTTGCCCTTGAAGTAGCGAGAAAGCCCGCATATCCCTCAAGGACGCTTCTTATACCAAATACCTCATCAATATCGTCATCTGTTATAATACTTACTGCATAGCCTCCCCTGGGAAGCTTGTGAATAAGTCCTTCCTTTTCGAGTTTTTGTATGGCCTCTCTTACAGGTGTTCTGCTTGTTCCCATTTCATTGGCAAGCTTTTCTTCGATAAGCCTTTTTTTGGGTTGGATCTTTCCTTCAAGTATTGTGCCTTTAAGGGTCTTGTAAACCTGTTCCCGTAAGAACTTTCCCTTTCTTATTGTAGGCTGTTTATCCGGGATATTCATTTTACCTCCTATTCAAATTATTCCTTTTGTTTTCCATTCGTTAAGTTTTTCCTTTCCATATCCCAACCTGTTTACGTATATCTCTTCGTTTTGCTCCCCGAATCTCGGAGGGAAGGCAAGCCTTTTGTTTAATGATTTTACATAGCTTGTCGTATAAGGTAACGGTGCGAGATATATGGTCATCCCTGTTTTTTCATCTACTGAAAAAAGGATCTCGTCTTTAACATAAGGGTCTTCGAGCACCTCTTCTATCGTGTTTACCTTGGAAATAGGTATTGTGGCTGCGGTAAACAACGCTATAATGTCGTCCGTTGTATACCCCTTTGTCACCTCTTCAATGGCAATGTTCAAATTTTCAACATCGTTTATCCTTCCGGTATTCCGGGAATATTCTGGTTTGCCAAGGGACTCAAAGCCGTTGATCTTTAGCATCCTTTCCCACTGGATATCATTTCCAACGGCTATATATACATATCCGTCCTTTGTTTTGTAAACGCTGACAGGTGCAAAAAATTCATGGGTGTTGCCTCTCCTTGTTGTCTTGTTGCTATACGATTTTGTTTGGTTTATGGGAACGGTAAGCCATGACACGGTACTCTGGAACATCGATACATCGATCCTCGAGCCTTCCTTCGTAACCGCCTTCTTGTATAGGGCCTTCATAATCAAACCATATGCATGCTCGCTTGCACCCATATCAGGAAGCGGTACCCCAAGTACATATGGAGGCCCGTTCTTATCGCCTGTTACCTCCATGAGACCGCTTCGTGCCTGCAGTATGGGGTCGTAGGCTGCTTCATTGCTTTCAGGTCCGAAGCCTGTAAGCCCGACCCAGATAATGTCGGGTTTTATAGATTTTACCATTTCATATGAAATCCCAAGTTTTGGGTAATTTCTCGGAAGTTGATTTGTAGCAAAGATATCCACATTGAGTTTTACCAACAGATTTTTAAATATTTCCTGACCATCGGGTGTGCCAAGGTCAAGCGTTATAGCATTTTTGTTGCAGTTTATGGTCAAATAATATGTGTACATCCTGTCTTCATTCAATCTGTTTTCGCCTACCCTTCTGTTTGGGTCTCCATAGACAGGATGTTCCATCCTGATGATGTTTGCTCCATCCATGGCAAGCCTGTAGGTGAGATACGGCAACACCGTTGCCTGTTCAAGAGAAAGTACAGTAATATTTTTGAAAATGTCATGATCTTCCATAATTCCCCCTTTGCATACTGTATACAATTTTGATGATTCAACTATATTATCACTCGGAAAAATTGTCAAGTTTTTTGTATACAAAAAAATGCATAAACATTCA
>MWEV01000272.1 GCA_002071245.1 Deltaproteobacteria bacterium ADurb.Bin026 | reverse complement strand
ATTCTAAAAAATGGATCTGCGCCACCTTTCATTGAAACATCGTATATACTTTTCAGTTCTGACCTTGTGGGTAATCTCCATCCTCCCCCATTCAGACAGATGTTCTCAGCATATCTGTTTGCCTGAAACCAGTCCATAGGCTTGTCTGATGCAGGAAGCCACTGTGCGCCAAGTTGGGAATCATTGATAATGCCATTTTTTAAAAGAGTGAACCTTATAATGATCGGCGAGGCCAATCTTTTTATCTTACCCTTTAATCCTGTTTTTACCATTGGTTTTTCTGATATGGTCCAATCGTCCGACCAAGGTACGATCGAATATTCGGACACAGGGAAAAGACCTGCAAGCCTGAAGACCCCATTTGAATCGGTTATTGTTTCAATCTTCTCATATCCTTTTATCGGTCTGAACTGCTTTGCCGTAATCTTTACACCCGACATGGGCTGCCCAGCACCGTCGATTACCTTCCCTTCAATTACAGACTGATCTTTTGAACACCCTACAAAAACGACGATGATCAACAGAGCTATACACATAATCGTCGATTGCTTAATGAATTTGAGCATGTTTATTGAATATATTCTACATGTTGTGAACTGTCAAGATTCTACATGATTAATGGGGTACCGCATGTAATGCCTTCCCCTGGCATTGCATTAATTCACTTGAAATGATAATGGGCAAATTATATTATACCGTGTATTAATTGAACAACCTGACATCATATAAAAAAGGTTTTGTATGGAAAATCCTCAAAATGTTATGTCTGAATTGATGAATTTTATGAAAAATCGTATTGTTCTGACCGCATCGGAGCTTGATATCTTCACAAAACTCGAATCCCCATTGACAATAGGGGAAATGGCTGAGAAAGAACAGTTTGACATAAAAGGATTAACGAGGTTGCTTGATAGTCTCGTCGCTGTTGGGTATTTGCAAAAACAAAAAGACCGTTACCATAATACCGAAAAGGGTATGCTTTTTTCATCTCACCATCCGGAAACCGTTCTTCCAATTGCCCTTCATTTTAACCGCCTGTGGGATTCGTGGAGTTCGCTAACCGACATTGTAAAAGGCAGGAAAAGTGGACATGGCGCAACGCTAAGAGTAGACAAAAAGAGCACAGAGGCGTTTGTTGGTGCTATGCATGCAATCGGTCGAAGTCTGTCTGAGGATATCGTTGAATTTTATAATGCGGAGCGTTTTGAATGTCTACTCGATATTGGCGGCGCATCCGGTACCTATACAATTGCATTTCTTGAGAGATATCCGAAACTGAAGGCAGTTCTGTTTGACCTAAAGGAGGTTATTCCTATAGCCAGAAAACGCCTTAAAAGTTATGGGTATGATAAAAGATTAAGGTTCGTTAGTGGCGATTTTTACACCGATGACCTTCCAGAAGGTTGTGATTTGGCATTGCTTTCTGCAATCATTCACCAGAACAGCCCCGAAGAAAACATCCTGTTATACAAAAAGATTTATAAAGCAATAAAGCCTGGAGGTGCTTTGCTAATAAGAGACCATATAATGGATGAAACGAGGACAAATCCGGTTTCAGGTGCGATATTTGCTATCAACATGCTGGTCAATACAACAGGCGGAGGCACCTACACATTTCCTGAAGTGAAAAAAACATTAAAACAGGTTGGATTTTCAGATATCAAGATTGTAAGGAAAGGTGACAGGATGGATTGCCTCGTCGAAGCAACAAAAAGGTAAATATCTTTTTGTCAAAGGTCTTTTGTGGTTTATCCTTTCGAGAGTAAATATTGATTTTTTATCTGTGTAACCAAATATGCCATTTAAAAACAACAATTTTTGTGGTATTTTATCGTGGCATAATTTTAGATTTTCGGAACAATTATGGTTGGAATAGATATCGTGGATGTATCACGAATAACAGATATATTGAGAAGATACGGTGACAGGTTTCTTTACAAGATATTTACAGAAGAGGAAATCGCATACGCAAGACAGAGAAGGTCTGCAGATGAATCGCTTGCCGGAAGGTTTGCTGCAAAAGAGGCGTTCATGAAGGCTACAGGAAAGAAGCTTGCCTGGAAGGACATAAATGTGCTTCAAGGAGAAGGAAAACCATACATAGAGTTTCAGGGAAAAATATTTGATGGGGTGAGTATATCACACGAAAAGGCTTATGCGGTATCGATAGTGGTGATTTAACGGCGAAAAATGTCTATTGAACAAAACAAAGCCAAAAATGGCGGGGACATTTATGAAAATACTAACACCTGAACGTATGGCAAAGTATGATAGATATGCCATAGAAACGTGGGGCATCCCATCTGCAGTTCTTATGGAGAACGCTGGCAGGAATACATATCGACTTATAAAAGAACGCTATCTTTCAGAAAAAAAGCGAATTGCAATTATATGCGGTAGAGGCAATAATGGTGGTGATGGCTTTGTAGTTGGACGTTACGCCTTGAGAGACGGTTACAGAACAAAGGTGTTTCTGCTATGTAAAAAATCAGATCTTAGAGGCGATGCTGCCCTTAATATGAAGCTATACGAGTCCCTTAACGGAGAAATCGTCGAGTTTGACAATGAATTTAACACCTTCAAATTTGGCATAAAACATGCCGATATTATAGTGGATGCCATATTTGGAACAGGCCTTTCTAAAGCAGTTGAAGGTAAAGAAAGGGCTGTTATCGAACAGATTAACCAGTCAGGTAAACCTGTTATGGCGATAGACATACCCTCAGGCATAGATGGAAAAACAGGCTTGGAAATGGGGATTGCAGTTATGGCAACCCATACATTCACCTATGCCTATCCCAAGCTTGGCCATATCCTTTGTCCAGGCGGGTATCATGCAGGGAAGGTTACTGTTATTGATATATCTATACCAACATTCATAGAGGATACGCTTGGGATAGATGCACAACTAATAGATGGGGAAATGTTGAGGTGCTTTATTAAAGAGAGACCGCCTTGGACCCATAAGGGCACCTATGGGCATACTGTAGTTATTGCGGGTTCGCCTGGCAAAACAGGAGCTGCATATATGACATCGCTTGCTGCGCTGAAGATCGGTGCGGGTCTTGTAACACTTGTTATACCGTCGAGTCTTAACAGCATTATGGAGGCGAAATTGACCGAAGTCATGACATACCCGGTCGAAGACGATGGTACAGGATTTTTCACTATGTCATGTTATGAACAGGTCAAAGAGTTTGTCGAAGATAAGGATATAATTATCATAGGACCAGGCCTTTCACAACTGCCAGAAACAACTGAGTTCGTAAGGCAGATATACATGAATGTTG
>MWEV01000271.1 GCA_002071245.1 Deltaproteobacteria bacterium ADurb.Bin026 | reverse complement strand
ATATTATCCCCCGCACAATAGTAATATTAGTTCAAAAACTGATTTGGAAACTTACTCAGGGTTCCGTATGGCCATGGAGCCCTGCTTTGTCTCAACCTTTTAACCCTAAGCATGGTATAAAGAGAGGCGTTAGTGCGGTAAAAATCAATTTAATGATCTTTTTATCATTCATATTCAGTGTGTTAGAAAATAAAACCGCACTAATTTTGCAAGGTGTCACAAGTCAGGACCCGTACCTGAGGTTTACCCAGACCTTACCCTGCTCTCTATTCTATGCTTGTCCTAATGTGGTTTGCTATCCTATCATTTAATGCAACATAATGCTAGGGCATCAGCTCAGTAAAACCAGTCATTGATATTTTAATAATCTCAACGAGGGTGCACACATAAGAAAAATATGTCAAAAATATTTAAATATTTACTTGACATTTATAAAATCCTATCATATTTTTATACTGTAAAACTTCGCTTAAGACCTGCTACCCCGGACACACTGATTGGGACACAACTATTGACATGTAAATTAATATCATATACACATGAAGCATTTACTAATTGTAGCCATAGCAATTGCGTGGCTATCCCATACCCCGGCGAATTCGCAAACATCATTTACCTACAATTCTGTAGGCAGCATGGTTAAAAGAGCTACAATTATTCTTAAGAGTGCAAGCGCCAGCTCAAGTAATGTAGAAGAGGAGGAGTTTATTGATAACAGCTTCGGTAACAAAGCTGTAAGAATCTACCCTAATCCTACCAAAGGTACTCTGCAGATAGAGATTCCGGTTGATGAGGAAAATGAATTATTAATTCAGATTACCGTTACAGATTTATCCGGTAGGGTTATTGTATCCCAAAGGGCAGAATATGGCCTGAATTATGTAGATCTGCTCGACTCCCCCAATGGCATGTATATTTTGTTATTGCGTCGAGGTGACATTGACTCTCAGTGGAAAGTGATTAAGCAATAGTCTCCTTTCTAAAACCCGTGATCAATCTAACCCGATAAAATCAATCCAATGAGAAGAATGAAAGGCATTTTCACGGATATAATGTTGTTGTGGTTTTCTATCAGCAATATTGCATCTGGTCAATATTTTACATATGTTAGTCCATACTCGAGAACCTTGGATAAGGTAGATGCAAAGGTTGGCACTTTGCCAGGGGTCATAAGCGTAAATTTCCTGGGTGCTGCCACATATGTTATACCTGTATTTACCTCTCCGGGTTCGGCAGGCATGCAACCTGATATATCCATCATTTATAACAGCCAGATTAAAGATGGGATTCTTGGAATAGGCTGGAGTATAGCTGGTTTATCCGAAATCCACCGTGTTCCTCAAAATTATTATAACGACAATAATGTAGTTGGTGTCACGCTACAGAATACAGACCGATTTGCTCTTGACAGCAACAGACTTATTCTGACCTCGTCACATAATTATGGAGCCGATAACTCTGAATACCATACAGAGCTGGAAACATTTGTAAAAGTAATAGCTCATGGTGTTGCAGGAACCGGACCCAGCTGGTTTGAGGTTCGAACAAAGGATGGGAAAACACTTGAGTACGGTAATACTTCAGATTCAAAAGTTGAGGCCTATGGAAGCTCGACTGTGTATATGTGGCGGCTGAACAAGGTAGCTGATGCCAGTGGTAACACCATGAAATACATCTATAATGAGGTTAATGGTGAATCATATATATCAAGAATCGAATACACTACAAACACGCAAGCAGGGCTCAACACTGCGTATAACTCACTAAAATTCAATTATTACTCCAATCCAAGAACTGATAATAATATTCAATATGTCGGAGGAAGTCAGATACCTGCCACAAAGCTATTATCATCCATCAGAATGGAAAGGGAAGGAGATACACTTGTTCGTGAGTACCAGTTTAGATATACGTATGAAAGTACTTATGACATAGGCTCCCGGTTAAACCAGATAACAGAATACGGATCTGATGGCACATATCTGAATTCAACAATAATTGGCTGGGGATCAACAACCACGGCATTCCAGTGCAGCGACCTTTTCAATAACTCCAAGAAGAACATATACTACACAGGTGATTTCAACGGCGATGGAAGAACAGACTTTGTTGTAACTGAGAAAAAGACGGGTTATACTACTTCGGACAAATGGAAGCTCTACTATGCCTCCTCTGCCGGAAATAATTTTGTATACAAAAATGAAGGGTATCTGGATCCTACCTTCAAGGGATTCTTTGTAAAGGATGTTGACGGCAATGGCAGAGACGATATATACTGGAGAAAACTGGAGACGATTCCATACCAGTGCAATCCTCATCCCTGTGATGAGAGCTTAAGCAAAGCCAATGAAAAAAACGCTGAAGAAAACATCATTTCAGCCTTACCGCGTCCACCGGCAGATACATGTTGGGATTTGTGCTATACCTACAATGTGAAATACCTTTATTATTATGATAATGGTACAACAGGTCTTGTCCGGGGAAGCAGCAGCTACGATCTTGAATTTTACAATGCTCCTATTGATTTATCAATAATTTCTGCTGATCTGGACGGTGACGGGAAAGAGGATAATATTGCAATTACCTCCTCAAAGAATATTTATAGTATCATAGGTGTAACATGTTCGAGTTATCCGGATTTTAATTTCCCCAATGACATCCGTATACTTGATTTCAATGGTAATGGTAAAAAAGACTTATTAGTCATAAAGAATTCAACAAGCACTATTTATGAATATAGCTCTTCAACCAGCCAGTTAACAACAATATACTCATCTTCAACTTTCCCTACAATAAATGACAGACTGTTTTTGGGAGATTTTAACGGAGATAAAAAAACTGACTTTTTATCATGGAGGAGTGATAATGGCTGGTCTCTGAAGATGTCTACAGGTACATCATTAGCTCTTTATAGTGCTCCTTCTGGATTGATAAATACCGATCCTGATGCATCAGCAGACAATAACAACTATTTCATTGGAGATTTTAACGGTGATCAGAAGGATGATATACTTGAAATGTACCTCTATTCCCCTGCCTCTAAAATGAAAATTTATTACAGCCGTGGAGGAGGTAATTTCATGAGTGAAACCAGCACTTTCCCAAAATCAATCATCAAACAGAACTATTTTAGCATCGTTGATTTCAACGGTGATGGTAAAAAGGATATGTTCTACTATGATAATTCCTTAACGACTAATTATGTCAACATCTCTCTGTTTCATAAAAATGAGATGAGGCATCTGATCAATTGCATTGCTAATGGGTTCAATCATAAAACACAGATTTATTTTACCCGGTTAAACGCAGGAGTATATACAAAAGATAATAATGCGCTATTCCCTGTAATTGATTATAGCGGCCCATATTATGCTGTTTCCTCAATAATTCAGTCAAATGGCATTGGCTCCGGAACAACAACAACGAACTATACCTATGAGGGTTACAAAATCCATAGGCGGGGCAAAGGATCTTTGGGATTCAGGAAGATAAAAAGAACCGATGAAGCTTTGGCTTTCTCCACGACTGATGAATATTCATATGATCACGATCATTTTTTCAGGTATTTAAACAAGACAACTATTGCCAGAGCTGAGGGGCAGCAGATCTCACAGACCCAGGTCGCTTATTCTCACAGAGATTATGGTAATAACAGAGTACTTCCTTACATTCAGCAGAGTTTTACGTACGACAACCTCACCGATTTTTATCGAATTACCAACAATGTGGTTGACATCAACGGAAATCTTGAAAGCCAGAATACTACCTTAAGGGAAGGATACACAACCATAGTTTACCAGACTCTTGCAAATACTTATGGTATTTATGGAAATTATGGTATAGCAAATAAAGTGGAAAAATCAATCGCGACATCTACATATAAAGATGAACCTGTATTCACCAGACAAATGAACTACAGGTATGACCCTTTGGGCCGGTTAACTTCAGAGGTTTCGGATTCAACCACAAACTACAAGGTAACAAAAACCTATTCCCAGTTCAATCCTTTTGGACTGCCTCAAAAAGTAATTGTTTCGGCCGATTCTGTTGAGCCACGGGAAACCAATTTCCAATATGACAGCAAATCGAGGTTTGTTAACATAATAACAAATCCACTTCAGCAGAATATCACTAGAACCTATGAACCAGGCACGGGTAATTTAAAATCAGAAACAGGGATTGACCATAATACCACAACTTACCAATATGATGGATTTGGAAGGCTTTTCTCAACAATTAACCCTCGGGGAAAAGTAATACTATCATTACTTGGCTGGGACCAAAGCATGACAGGTGGTCAGAACTCATTATACTACAATGTGGTTAAACCGGGGTCAGCTTCACCCGGGTTACCGGACCAATACGTCTACTACGATGTGCTGGGCCGCGAGATCTTATCTGTAAAAGACGGGTTGAATCAACAAATATATCAGACAAAGGAATACAATGATGATGGCACACTTAAAAGAACCTCATGGCCATACTACTCAGGGGAAACACTGAAATGGACCTCTTATTACTATGATGTGTTTGGCAGGGATTCTACAATATGGAACAATGGTTTAAAGACTTCATTTTCTTATAGCCTTGCCTCTACGACGGTCACTAATCCAGCCGGCCAGACAAAGACTACAAAAGTGAATCCGGCCGGAAATGTAGTCCAGGTAACAGAGAATAACAACAACATCATAACATACTCTTATCACAGCAACGGCCAGATAAAAAGCATCGTTTCAGCTGGCACTACGATATCAATGACCTATGATAACATTGGCAGACAAACCTCTGTCACAAATCCCAATTCCGGAACCACTGCATACTATTATAATGATCTGGGAGAATTGATAAAACAACATGATGCCAATGGAAATACTACATTTCAATATAATAAACTTGGACAGCTCAGTTCAGTTACAACATCTGAGGGGACAATTAATTATGTGTACGTTCCGTCAGGCAATGGTATAGGCCAGATCCAGAGTATCACCGGGCCTAATGGAGTGTCCAATGTTTATCTTTATGACAGCTATGGCAGGATGACAAGTCTGACAGAAACAATCACCGGAGACCAGAGTCTGGTGACAGAATTTAAATATGACACATGGGGCCGCGATTCAGTTATTACCTATCCCTCTGGTATATCAATCACCAATCTTTATAATGCGGATGGATATCTCAATGAAATCAAGTATGCGGGTTCAACTCTGTGGAAGGTCAACACAGTAAACTCATCCGGGCAGCCAGTGAATATGTCACTGGGAACAGCCGGCCTCACAAAGATCATCGGATACACTACTCGTGGATATGTTGACAGCATACGTACGGGATCATCAACTCAGAGATTCATTTTCAACAATTATACTGGTAACCTGACTAACCGAACCTTTCAGAAGCCCGGCAGTACATTACTAAGTGAATCCTTTACATATGATAATATGGACAGGCTTCTTACAAGTCAGGTTGGGCAAAACCCGGTAATTTCATGCAACTATCTGACCAATGGCAATATCAGTTATAAAACTGATTTAGGAACTTATACCTATGACCCGGGCAGAAAGAATGCAGTTACAAACCTCACGGGAAGTTGCGCCAATGCTCTCGACACAATCACATACAATGCCTTTAACCTGACATCAGGCATAACTCAGGGTTCCAATGCCCTTCAGATTATGTACGGGCCGGATAATATGCGTATCAAGACAATCCTCACCGGGAACCAGTCTGTCAGAACGAAGTATTTCTCACCGGGATATGAAAAAGACAGTACCTCAACAGTGGTAAAACAGATTCATTACATAGGCAGTCCGTATGGTCTGGAGGCCGTATTGATAAAACAGGGACAGAATGTAACCACATATTTTGCGGAAACTGATTATCTTGGATCAATAATTGGTCTTATGAATGCCGGCGGAACATATGCCGAACAATTTTCGTATGATGCATGGGGGCGAAGAAGGCATCCAACCAACTGGACCTATGCCAATGTTCCCGCCCCCAATCTTATCGAAAGAGGTTATACCGGTCATGAACATCTTGATAAGTTCGGCCTTATTAACATGAACGGGCGGATGTATGATCCGGTTCTGGGGAGGTTTCTGTCGGTTGACCCGATTGTTCAGGCTGTGGATAATTCTCAGAGTATTAACGGATACAGTTATTGCCTCAATAATCCTCTGAAATATACTGATCCGTCAGGATACACCTACTTGCAGACACTGCAACAGACCTATAATCATGAAGGAGAAGGATTCTGGTATCGTGGAAATTATTATGCCTGGAACGATGACGCTGGTGCGTTCTTCGGTTCTTCCGGGCAAGCACTCAGCTCGGGATCCTATTCCTATAATGCATCAACAAATACTTACTATAACGCCTATGGTAAAGAAGTACCATTTAGGGAAGTGTTAGTTGAATATATTATCCCTGCTGGAGTACAAATAGACTGGATGACAATAACGGGAACCAGAAGTAATCCATACCAGCATATAGGATGGGTATATTATACTGATGGCACGAAAGCGAACTGGGACATGGATATTGATCAGTCCTGGAACCTGCCGGTTAGTATGAATTCTGCTCCAAGTAATGTTGGTTGGGTAGCAGATATGACTGGAAAAATTTGTGCCGGTGTTCTTGAGTTTGCTATTGGATTTCTTGGTGGTGCTGAAGTAGGTTTATTAAGATCGTCTTTTGCAAAAACAGCTGAATCAGGTATGCGAGGTGGTCTTAATCTGTTTAAATGGGGAGCAGCACAAACAAGTAAACCTACAGGCTGGAAAATTGGGGACTATATGTTGCATCTTCCCAACATGGGGACGCCCAAATTGAATTGGAAGGCTAATTATGGGGCTCTACGAAGCGAAATGAAGCTAGGGATGCCAATTTTTGATTCATACAGGTTAACAAATGGTAGCTTAATTCCAACAGGAGGTTTCTTAAATGCAGAGAGATATGTTTTACAAACCCGGGGTTGGATATATAATCCCGGTATGGGAGCGTGGATGCCACCATTTTAGATAAAAGAGTTATGGAATTTAATAAACTTGTAATAGAGAGATTTGATCTGATTTTTCAGAAAAATGTTCATGTTGTCGAACAGTTTAGAAATTATGTGAAAATTAAAATGGGTAACTTGGTAATTACTGTGAGCCGAGATGAGAGAGAGGCATCCAACTCTATTTATATAGGAAGTAAGGAGAGTTCTTTATATCCTCTTAATGAAAATGTTCTGAGAGGTGTTTTTAATTCTGCATTAAAAATTGATTATGTAACGCCTGAAGCTTTTGTAAATAACCTAGTCGCTTTTTTTGCAGCAGAAGGAAATGCATTGATAGCTGGAAATACCGATGCTTTGAAAAAAGTAGAAAAATATGTTGATAAAGTGAGTAATGAATATACAACGGAATTGATAGACAAACAAAACTTAGATGCTGCTAATAAAGCTTGGGAAGAAGGTAATTACAAGGATTTCATAAACTATTTGGACAAAACAGATAGACAGAGATTACCGTCCTCGTATGAATTGAAATATAAAATTGCACATCAAAAATTGAAATAATGAATATGAAGAAGCCTCGGTTCTTCCGGGGCTTTTTCATTATGATGCAAGCTGTTGAATCTTCCTCTTAGTCAGGAATGCATCGATGAAGGTCTTGATCAGATGCTTATCCTGCTGATCGAGTTTTTCTACTTCTCGGAATTGTGACAGCAGCTCCTTGTCAGTAAGCTGAGCAGAAACCACTTCATCGTTACTTCCATTCATGAGATAATCGGTCGTTGTGTTGAGAGCTGCAGCGAGCTTTTGCAGCACTTCAGCCGAAGGAGCTGATTTGCTGGTCTCATATCTTCCGATCTGCACATAAGTTAATCCTACTTCTGCGGCCAGGGCAGACTGAGTAAGCTTTTTTGATGTACGGAGCTCCTTTATACGTTCGCTGATACCCATGTTGTATAATTAATTAGTTATAGACAAATCAATAATGTATCAAAAATAGCAATTATTAATAATGTTTATAACATTGTTGATAAGTCAGAATACATTTAGGTATTATCATACAAAACATGTTTGTATTATTGTAATACAGAATTGTATCACGAAAGTTATCAACAATGGAGATATCAGAGATCAAACAGAGACTTACTCTATTAAACGTGCTCAGCCACTACCATCTGAAACCTGATCGCAACAACCGCCTGTGCTGTCCCTTCCACCCTGATAAAACCCCCAGCTTCCAGGTCTACCCGGAGACCGGAACATGGACATGCTTTAGCAGTAACTGCTCAGCAGGCAGCGGCGACCAGGTAGATTTTATAATGAGGAAAGAAGGGATCACGAAACATGAGGCGATCCTGAAGGCCCAGGGGCTGATGGGAGTAACAGGAGATCCCGGGCCCATGAATACGAAACTTGCTCCGGAAAAGAAATTTATCCAGGAACTTACTCCTGACAAGCGGACAGAAATATTAACCGAAGCCTTCACACACTTTGCAAGGAGCCTGAACAAAAGACCTGAGAATGCAATCAAATACCTCGAATCCCGCCGGCTCGATTATAAAAGACTCTCTATCGGCTTTGATGCCGGAACACTTCATAAGATCAAAGAAACCACCCCGGAACAAAAACAGCTTTATCTTCAGGCAGGACTTCTGAAACTTGATAAGTTTGGAAGGGATAACAGCTACTATACACGCTTTAAAGGCTGTATCGTTTTCCCGCTTCTTGACAGATCGAAGAATATTGTAAGCATGTACGGCAGGCATACCGAGAAACCCGAACATCATTATCTGGAAGGAGATCACCGGGGACTTTACCCGGGTTATCCCGATGCAGAAACCACCCGGCTGATCCTGACAGAAGCGGTTATCGATGCAGCCACCCTGCAGCAGCTCCCGGAGATCACAAAGAACTTTATAATCCTGGCTCTTTACGGGACCAATGGATTTACTGAAGATCACAGGAAAGCAATCACAGAGCTGAAGGATCTCAAAGAAGTAATTTTGTTCTTCGATGGAGACGAAGCAGGGAAAGCAGCCATAAAGAATATCGCAGGAGAATTAAAGCAGATCAGCGAAAAGCTTTTGATCACAGTGGTTGATACACCTGAAGGAGAAGACATCAACAGCCTTGCCCAGGGACATGACAGCGAAATCTTCTCCCATCTTCTGGAAAACCGCAAGTCATTTTTTCTTTCAATTGAAACACCTTCAGTTGAAAATAAAAAAGTTCAGGGATCCACTTCAATTAATCTGCCAGAATCTCAAAGTAAGGGAACATTAAAAGTAAATCCGGACTGCCTTATTTACGAGACAGAAACTCTCCTGATAACTCTTTGGGGAGGAATAGAGATCCACACCGTCAACCGGCTCCGGATAACGCTTCACATTAAGCTTAAAACAAACGAGTACGCAAGCTTCCGGGACACGGCAGATCTTTATTCTAACGGCCAGAGCGATAGACTTGTGAAACAGGCAGCCGAAAAGCTTGAGATAAGCAGCACGGTAGTCGGCGAGGCCATAACAGGACTTACCAAAGAGCTTGAGATTTACAGGTCAGTTAAGCGGGAGGAGAAACGAAAGAGCGAGGAAGTAAAAGAAAAACAGAGTAAGGATCTCTTTGGACATATCCAGATGCAGGCGGCAAAAGAGTTTTTAAACAGTCCGGATCTCACGGAAAACACTTATAAGCTTTTTGGCAGTCTCGGCCTGATCGGCGAGCAGGACAGCGCCACGCTTCTGTTCTTTATCTTTCTGACGCGCTTCTTTAAAAATCCTCTTCATGCCATCGTCATGGGAAGCACCGGCAGCGGCAAGACATACCTTCTGCAGGGAGTGGCCGGGACTGTTCCAAGGCAGCATATCCATGTAACAACATCACTCAGTGAGAACACTCTTTATTATACTCCAAGAGACTTTTTAAAACACAAGATCCTGCTGCAGGAAGATCTCGATGGGGCATATAGCGCTCTACTCCCCTTAAGAGAACTCATGAGCAATCAGGAGATAAGCCGCTTCTCCACGAAAACCAACTCAAGAACAGGCGACAGCAAACAGGTTTACCTGCATGTAGAAGGTCCGGTATGCGTTGCCGGTGCAACAACCAGGGACAAGATCTATGAGGATAACGCAAATCGAAGCTTCCTTATTCAGGTAGAAGAAAACCCATCTCATGAACGCCAGGTGCTCGAGTACCAGGGAAAGCTTGCAGCGGGACTTATAAACTTTAAAAGATACGATGAGAACATTAATCTTTTAAAGGTATGTCAGCTGCTTATCGAACCGGTGGAGGTTATAATACCCTTTGCACCAAAGCTAGAGCTTCCGCCGCACGTGTTTAAAAAGATGAGAACCAAGAACCATTATCTAACTCTCATCAAATCGATCACTCTATGGAATCAACACCAGAGAAAGAGAGTTACCGATCATGATGGTAATAGTTTTTTACTCTCAACGCTGGAAGATGTGGAGTGGGCAAACTACCTCTCAAGAGATGTGCTGCTTAGAAAGTCTGATGAGCTGAGCGGCAAGACCCGGCAGTTCTTCGAGAGCCTGAAAGAATATATAAAAGAGCTAAAGACAAAGTCGTTCTATGCAAAGGATATCCGGAGGCACTTCCGGATGCACCCGATGGAGCTGCAGAGAAGGTTAAATGATATAGAGGCAAGAGGGCTCGTGAGGTGCGTCAGTCGCAGCAACAAGCCGGGAAATGAATACGAGATAATGATCTGGAATGATTACGACGAGCTTAGATCCGGCATCGATATCATGTGTGAGATCCTGGAGAATCTTAAGAAAGAAAATGAATCTTCACATGACCTTCACACGACCTTCACAAGCCCGGTTGTGAAGGTGGAAAACGCCACCAGGTAAAGAACACAGCCGTTTTTTAATGAACCTTCACAACCTTCACAGGAGGGACAAGCAGCACACTTTTTTTCTTTTCAACTGAAAAATCTTTTTAAATGGATCCTAAAGAACTAAGTAGCAGGCAGTTTATAGATCTGGAAGCTGGCTTTATGAGCTGGCTTCGAACGCTTGGCTACAGTGAAGCAACGATCACAACCCGCAAACGAAACCTTAAGGAGTTTTTACTATACCTTGAGCGCTGCGGGATCATTGTCATGGATCAGGCTGCAGGAGAAAAGACAAAGCTTTTTGTAAGGTATCTGAAAAGACGAGAGAACAGGCTTTACGGATCAGGTCTGATGAATGCAAGCATAAATGTTGCTGTAGGATCTGTAAACAAGTTTTTTGAATACTTAAGACAATCCGGAAATGCCACTATGGTCCCGGACAACCTCCAGTATGTGGAAGAGCTTTATGGGCCCATGGTCGTTCTGACGCTTCAGGATATCAGCTCCCTTTATGAAGCAACCTACATAAAGAAATGGTTTGCAAAGGCAGAAACTAAGGAGTACCAGGGGGCAATACAACAACGGGACCGGGCAATGCTCGGGATTTATTATGGATGTGGCTTGAGAAAGAGTGAAGGAACTAACCTGATCATAGGTGATATATTAACAGAGAGGAAATTAATATTTGTAAGGAAAGGCAAAGGATCCAAGGAAAGGTATGTCCCGGTGACTGATGGCAACCTCAGTTACATCACTGAATACTTACAGGATGGCCGGAACTTTTTACTTGCCAGGAACCAGTCCGGGACAGAATCCTTTTTTATAAATCAGTTTGGTGGGAGTTGCAGTGATCAGGCATTATCGGCAAGACTTGACAGGCTGGTAAAGAACAGCGGTAGCACGGGTCTGCAGGGTAAGAAACCAACCCTTCACACGCTCAGGCACTCGATAGCAACGCACCTGCTGCAGTCCGGGATGGAAATAGAGATGATCCAGAAGTTCCTGGGTCATGCAAGCCTGGAATCAACACAGATTTATACTCACCTGGCCAATGAGTTTTAAGGAATACCGGCAGAAGAACGGTTACTCAGAAAAGAGCATCCGGGTGCAGGACAGTCATGTAAACCGCTTTAAATCCTGGTGCATCAGGGAGAACATAAATCCCAGTGATATCACCTACAATCAGACCCTGAAGTTTATTGATAGCGAGAAAGAAAGAGGTATCAGCAGGCAAAGCATAATAAGAGAAATAAACTCGATCCGGATATACTTTGATTACCTCCAAGAATCCGGGATCACCCATCAAAACATAATTAAACGCATCAGGATAAGACAAAACGGAAAGAAGGTCCTTCCGGAGACCTTATCCACCCTGCAGCTTGAAAAGATCTACCAGGACTTTTGTAACCTTCCTGAGTGGAACCATGGAACAGCAGCTGCAAAGTTCTTGCACCAGCGAAACACAGTGATCCTTGGCTTATTGATTTACCAGGGCTTAGACAGTGGCGAAATCGCCAGGCTTGAACCCAGCCATGTTAACCTTAGTGAAGGTAAAATTTATATCCCTTCAGATAGGAACAGCAGCTCAAGAACACTTAAACTTCAGGCATCGCAGATCCTGTCACTGAAAACTTACCTGGAAGAAACCCGTCCTGCCCTCCTGGAAAAACGGGAGTTGCAATCAACTTATCTGTTCCCATCGAAGAAGTCCAGCGACCTGGTCTGCAAGATAGTGGAAACCATTAAGAAGATCCACCCGGAGATAAAAGACAGTCGGCAGCTCAGGTCAAGTGTCCTGATGAACTGGCTTAAAACAAACAATATCAGGCAGGTTCAGTACATGGCAGGACATAAGAATATCCGAAGCACGGAAAGTTACCGTAGTCAGGATCTAACAGACTTGGCCAGGCAACTGGAACTCTTCCATCCCCTTAGATAAATCCCACCGCAGCCGTGCCCTGCCGGCTTATTTTTTGTCATGCTTTTTGTGCCCTCGCTCATGCGGCACATTGCCCACTCCTTCGTCGGGATCAAAGAGCCGCCCGGCCCTGCAAACAAAAAGCATGGCCAAAAAATAATCCTCCAAAGCTATATTAACATAATGCGGCATTATAGGCGCTGCAAAGAAAGATCCTGCCAGAAAGAAGCTTTGTGGTGCAGGCCTATAATGTGACACTATGTTAAATAGCCGCTCAGCCTGCCCACTCACCAGAAAGAGAACTCCCGGAACAACCGAGAAATCTCGATAGTTTGCTTAAAACTTTGGCTTAGATAAAGGTAGCTTCCGCCCTCCCGCAGTCAAGGTCAAGCCCTTCGGGTTCCTGGCAAAAACTTTTTTTTCTTTCAACTGAAAGCTTTTTAATCGAAGATGGTAAAAAAACTTTTTGCCGGAAACCTTGATACTTCCCCTCCCGCTCGCTTCGGTCTGTATCTAAGCCAAAGTTAAGCCATGGTGTAAAGTTTTATTGGAACCATTTCCACAAAGAAAAAACCGGAAAAAAAGAAAGCTCCTCAGGATGCAAGCGAGGCAAAAAAGCAAGGCTCCTGGTAAAATTTTTACCTCTGAAATAAATCAATAAAAAATTTTAGCGGGACTCGTCTTGGCCTTGCTTTTTTACTGCGGGTCGGATGGTAGCGGAGCTTGCATACCTTTGCTTGCTTTTTTTGCGGTTTTGGCTCCCGTGTCCAGGCGCGTAGGGAGTGCGGCTATTTGGCGAAGCCCGGAGTACATAATGCCAGTTATAGGCAGCCGAAACACAGGAATTAATACCACTGAATAGACAGGCTGCGTATAACTTGCATTATGTAAATATAGCTTTGGGCAGTTATTTTTGGCGGGTGTTTTTGTTCCTGGTAGCGGTGGCGCAGCTCTTGCCGGTTTTGTTTTTACCTCTTAAAATCAATCAAAACAAAAACAAAAGCCGGCATGTGCTGCAAGAGCATCGGCCACAAAAACCCTGACAAAAATAAATGCAGAAGGGACGGCCGAGCGGTGGCCTTCGAGGCAAGAAAGCTGATTTTTTCTTTCAATTGAAACGCTTTCAGTTGAAAAAGAAAAATATGTATCTTTAGAGTAATAACGTTCTTTGAAAAAATACACTGCACCTGGTCATTGAAAAGTCGGGGCACTGGTGAGAAAAGTGGCTTTACTGGTATACCTATTGCGTGAATAACCCGTTTAAATATACTGATGCGAGCGGATATTCAATGAACTCTATGTATTACCAGTTTTTAAAAGATCATTACGGGTATGATGGAAACAATGTATACTACAGAGGACAATTTATACAATGGTCATCTGAAGTTGGTAATTTTGTTGATCCAATCTTTGGGAATATCAATGGATTAGGACCACTTGGCTATTATGATCCTGAGTCCAAGAAATACTACCCTAACGGCAAGGAATCTAAACCATCAGCTATGCAGGTTTTTGAGCTAGCGAAATCAATTGGTACCAGTCTCTCATTTGAGCAAGTAGGTTATGATAATAATGGTGGGTTGGCATATTTCGTTTATGGACCCAGTTATTCAATGGGATATTTAGCCTTTAATGTAACCACTAATCCAATTTTAATAAACTTTTCCTATTTTATTATTACCCCCTCAGGACAAGGGGGTCCGGAATGGGAGGCTTACGTAGGTGCAGCCGCTTCTGTTGGTAGCGAACTATACTATAGTAAGACTTATGGTACCTGGATGGGGAAAAATTTCAAGATTTATCAGCAAACTTGGGGTGGAAATGGAATCGCTGGAGGGAAAAATAAGTTTGGTAAAACCACATCGAATGGGTTCAAGTGGGCTGGTCGTTTGGTTGGAGCTTACAGCGGTTATAGAACAATTGAACAACGAGTTAACGGCGAAATCGGAACTGGTTGGATGTTAGCTGAACTGAGTACCACTGGAGTTTCTACCTTTGGAGGTCTATATGGTGCAGCCTGGGGTATTGGCTGGGAAGCAGGAAGGTTCATTACAAGCATGGAATGGTATCAGGAAGCAAAATTTAACTTCTGGTACAATCGCTGGGAGAGCCAAGTCGGCCCACCATCCCAATCCAATGAAGCCCTTTGGTATTACTTCTATCAAAATTACAAACCATGATGAACGTATTTTATTACTACTACTACCTTTTTTATACAAAGGTGTTACCAGATAATCAGCCGCATTCAACGGTTATCTTTACATTGAGTTTTACATTTTCTCTGATAATTAATGGCATTGTTAATGTAGTTTTTGCTTATCTATTTGGCGTTTCTTTAAGGAAATGGGAGATGATAGGAATCTTTGCGGTTATTACACTTTTGATGTATCTGGCCTACTATAGGAGCGGAAAAGGGAAGAAGATTGTAACGGAAAAGCCTAAATTGTTTAATAGTAACAAAATCTCAATAATATTAACAGCCTTGCTTTTTTTATTGGGAATATTAGCTCTTTTTCTACAAGCAGATATTACAAAGAGCATATTAGATGCGAGATAGCAAAAAGCCCGGCAAGTCCGGGCTTTTCTGTTATAATGCAGCAATATTTTTTGGTAGTGTTCCAATTAGTGTGTCCGGGGTGGCCAGGTTGAAACCCTTCCGCTGTTCTTTTCATTGATGTACCCAACAGTATCTTGAATTACTTGTAAATTCTGACAGAAAGAAAAAGGGCGCCCCATTTGTATTATGAGACACCCTCTTCACTGTTATGAATAAAGCTTACTTCCTTGAAGCCTTGATAGCTGCCTGTGCTGCTGCCAGCCTGGCGATGGGTACCCTGAAGGGTGAGCAGCTTACATAGGTGAGCCCGTTTTTGAAGCAGAACTCAACTGATGCCGGGTCACCACCCTGCTCTCCGCAGATACCTATCTTGATATCCGGACGGGTTGCACGGCCCTTCTCGCATGCCATGGTGATCAGCTGTCCTACACCATCCTGATCAATGGTCTGGAACGGGTCAGCATCCAGCATCTTGCTGTCAAGATACTCATGGAGGAAGCCTCCTATGTCATCGCGGCTGAAGCCGAAGGTCATCTGCGTCAGGTCATTGGTGCCGAACGAGAAGAACTCGGCGGTTCTTGCCATGCGGTCTGCCAGCAGCGTGGCGCGCGGTATCTCAATCATTGTTCCGAACTTGTGGTCAATCTTGCTGAGATTGAATTTTTTCAGTACTTCGGCAAGAACCTTGTCGTACAGCTTCTTCGTAACATCCAGTTCAGAAACATCACAGGTGACCGGGACCATCAGCTCGGGTATCGGGTTCTTGCCTTCTTTCAGCAGTTCTGCCGTAGATTCGAACATAGCCCTGATCTGCATCTCTGAGATCTCGGGATAGGTAATGCCGAGGCGGACGCCACGGTGGCCCATCATCGGGTTCGATTCATGCAGAGATTCGCCTCTCTTTGCAATGGCTTCAACGGTAATGCCCAGTGCTTTTGCAAGCTCAGCCTGCGTCTCGGGGCTATGAGGAACGAACTCATGAAGAGGCGGATCGAG
>MWEV01000270.1 GCA_002071245.1 Deltaproteobacteria bacterium ADurb.Bin026 | reverse complement strand
GGGGTCATGATACTTGTTGTTGTGAATGCACTGATTCTTACATGGGCGGAACGTAAGGTTGCCGGACATATGCAGCGAAGGATTGCAGCCAAAGAGGTTGGTCCATTTGGACTTATTCAGCCTATTGCGGACAGTCTTAAACTACTTTGTAAGGAACTCATAACCCCTCATCATGTGGAACGTCCCCTGTTTTATCTTGCCCCAACCCTTATATTCTTGCCAGTACTTGTTTCTTTTGTAGTGATACCGTTTGATGCGTATCTTCAGGTTAAGGATATAAACGTTGGAATCCTCGTTATCCTTGCCTTTTCGTCTCTCTCGGTGCTTTCAATACTGATCGCAGGATGGGGTTCAAACAACAAATATTCCCTTATTGGTTCTATTCGTAGTGTTGCCCAAAACATTGCATATGAAATCCCACTTTTGCTTTCGCTGCTTCCAATTATAATTATTGCGCAGTCATTTTCATTGAGGGATATTGTTGAGGCACAGAAGGGACTGTGGTTTGTTGTATATCAACCGTTTGCTTTCCTGATCTTTTTTACGGCGAGTGTAGCCGAGACAAACAGGACACCGTTTGATTTGCCCGAAGCTGAGAGTGAGTTGGTTGCTGGATTTCATACAGAATATTCCGGCATGAGATTTGCGCTGTTTTTCCTTGCAGAGTACACAAATATTTTTATTGTCAGCGCTATTGCAACCACGTTCTTTCTTGGTGGATACAATGGACCGATTTTACCCGGCATCATTTGGTTTTTTATAAAGACATATTTTCTCGTGTTTGTGATCCTCTGGATGAGATGGACATTCCCCAGAGTCAGATTCGACCAGTTGCTCAATCTATCGTGGAAGATTCTTATACCTGTAGCGCTTGTTAATCTTATTGTTACAGGGGGGATACTGAAATTATGAAAAAAGGTAACATTTCAAATTTCGGTTTTATGTTTGGGGAAGATGTGTTGGGTATTGATAATTGCACAAGGGGTGTCTCATGACCTCTGTTGTGGAGATCGTTAAGGGATTTGTTTCTCTGATTGTGGGAATGGGCGTAACCATCAAAGCCTTTTTCAGTCCGGTCGTAACAGTCCAGTATCCGAGAAAAACAATCAACATAACACCGCGTTTCAGGGGGCATACAAAGCTTGTTGCTGATAGCGAAAGACCTGAGAGGACAAAATGTATCGTCTGCGGTATGTGTGAAAGAAACTGTCCCTCAAAGTCAATCAAGAAGATAACGGGTGAAAAACTTGAAGGCGAAAAGAAAAAGACTGCAACGCAATACATTCTCGATTTTACGACATGCAGTCAGTGTGGGATTTGCGTTGAGACATGTCCTGTTGACGCCCTCGAATTTTCAGCAGATTACAACCCGGTAGGATATAAAAGAGAAGATTTCCACTATGATCTCGTTAAGGAATTTGAGAAGAGAAGACAAAAATTATGAGGAATAAGGATTTTATGAGGCTATGATGAGTTTACCCGAGATAGTTTTCCTCCTTGTTATGTTTGTGACGATGATAGGTGCGCTTATCACTGTTTTGTCTGGCTCGATTATATATGCAATGATTGGCCTCGTAACGACGATGTTTGGTATTGCAGGGCTTTATATATATCTCAATGCACCGTTTATAGCGATGATGCAGATTCTCATATACGTCGGTGCAATAACCATTCTTATCGCATTTGCGATTATGCTTTCAGGTCCTCATTATAAAAGGCCAAAGGAATGGACTACGCCTGTAAAATTCGTTGTCTCATTGATTGTTTCACTGATCTCATTTGTTGTTTTGTTTAAGGTAATAATGAATGCTCAATGGATGCAAACAAAGGCAAAGGCGTTTACGATTACGACGGAAAACATCGGAAGGGTGCTTTTTGACAAACTGATGCTTCCATTTGAATTGATATCTCTTCTCATCGTTGTGAGTATCATAGGGTCGATAATGCTTGCACTTATTGCAAAGGGGGAGAAATAATGGCAACCCCTATATACAACAACCTCTATCTCTTTCTGTTTGTTGGATTATTCTTGCTGGCCTGCGGTATTCTTGGACTTTTGTACAGAAGAACACTTATCGGAATGCTTATATCGATTGAGCTTGTTATGAACGGCGCTGGTCTCAATTTTGTTGCTTTCAACAGATTTGCATCTCCGGATAATGCATATGGTTTGGCTTTTACGATTTTTATCATGGGGATAGCAGCAGCAGAAGCGGCTATAGCTTTGGGCATCATCATCTTGATATTCAAAAGATACAGACATATTGAAGGCCGGGATATAAAGGAGATGAAGGATTAGCATATGATTATCGAAAGCGCAAGGCCACTCATCCCAATCCTTATTGTTCTAATTACAACCATTCTAATCTCTCTATCTAAAAAGAAACCCAATGTGAGAGAATTCTGGTCGATTGCTGGGTCGGTGCTGACCTTTGCTTCAGTCGCATGCATGGTGCCAGATATCTGGTGCGGATTTAAGATCGTCTATACCCTTTCGAGCATTGCACCGGGAATTTCCCTTAATTTCAGGGTCGATGGACTTTCCCTTGTGTTTGGTATTATATCGTCATTTCTTTGGATATTTGCAACGTTTTACAATATCGGTTACATGAGAACGCTTGATGAACATGCCCAGACACGCTATTATACGTGTTTTGCAATTGCAATCCTCGGTGCTCAGGGTGTTGCATTTTCAGGAAGTCTTTTTTCGCTATATCTTTTTTATGAAATTATAACCATCTTTACGTATCCCCTTGTGGCTCATCATCAGGATACTGAAGGGTACGCAGGGGCAAAAAAATATATCGTATATCTGATGGGTACATCAAAAGGATTGCTTTTGCCCGCAGTAATCCTTACCTATGTGATGTCAGGTACGCTTGATTTCTCTGATAATATCATAACAGGTGTATTTGATAAAGGCGCTGATAGCGTTTGGATTGCGGTCACCTATTGGCTTTTTATATTCGGTTTTGCTAAGGCGGCGATTATGCCGTTGCATAACTGGCTGCCCTCTGCAATGGTTGCACCTACCCCGGTAAGCGCACTTCTGCATGCCGTGGCAGTTGTGAAGGCAGGCGTATTCTGTATATGCAGGGTAATGCTTTCAACCTTCGGCGTTGGACTCTTACAATACTCGCAACTCGGTTTATATACGGCATATATCGTATCGTTCACCATACTCGTTGCATCGATTATAGCCCTTACAAAAGACGACCTGAAGGCAAGGCTTGCATATTCGACCGTAAGTCAGCTTTCATATGT
>MWEV01000269.1 GCA_002071245.1 Deltaproteobacteria bacterium ADurb.Bin026 | reverse complement strand
CTATGACAATTGAGTGCGATGGTAAAGTAATTGAATATAACAAACCTATTGATATATACAGGCTAATGGAACAGCTTTCCATTAATAGGGAAGTTTATCTTCCGATGGTAAACGATCGACTCGTTACGGAAGATTATCGTGCAGAAAAAGGTGATTCGGTTAAATTTATTAAGGTGGTATCAGGCGGTTGAAATGCAGGGTATGTGGTGAACCGGCAGTTATCAGTCTGAAGGCATACAGCACCGCTCTGTGTGCGCCACACTTTATATCTTTTCTTGAAAAAAGGACGCTTAACACAATAAATAAATATCGTCTTATTGAAAACGGCGAAAAACCCATTGTAGCTGTATCCGGTGGAAAAGACAGTCTTTCTGTATGGTTTATGCTTAATAAGCTCGGGTATGCTGCTGATGGCGTGTATATCAATCTCGGTATAGAAAATTATTCGGACATTTCTTTTGCAAAAATTGAGAAAATGGCAGATTTACTTATGAAGAAGGTGTATAGCTTTGACATAAAAAGATTGTCAGATAAGGGTATAGATGGGCTTGCGAAGATATTGAAAAGGGTGCCGTGTTCGGCGTGTGGTATGATAAAGCGTTACGTTATGAATAGGGTATGTATTGAGTATGGATATACAACGCTTGTTACGGGCCATAATATTGATGATGAGGCCTCTGCGCTTTTTGGTAATGTCCTGTATTGGAAAGAGGAATATCTTGGCAAAAAGAATGTGGTTTTGGAAGCCAGACATGGCCATCTTTCGAAAAAGGTGAAGCCATTTTTTTTATGCTCTGAAAGGGATATTGCTGCGTATGCTATTTTAAATAACATCGACTATATCAGGGAAGAATGCCCTTTTTCTGTTGGTGCAAAGACATTGATTTATAAAGACATGTTGAACAGACTCGAGCAGTTGTCACCCGGAACAAAGATACAGTTTGTTAAAGGATATTTAAAGTCGTTTATAAAGAATAGGCAGGAAGATATTAAAAATACTGAAAACTTTTGTTCTAAATGCGGTTACCCAACATATGGCAGCATTTGTAACATGTGCAGGGTGCTTGAAAGGTTAAATATCGGAGAAGGACATATCTGTTTTGACGAATATGATCCGTCAGTCCTTGACACAACAGAAAGGTTGATGACATAATTTTGATATGGGCATGATACAAGGATTTACTGATATCATATTTAATGTATATGAGGCATTTTCTGTGGCTCTTTTTATAAAAGAGGAGGGGTGTTTAAAATGTCTTTCGTATGCATCATTCGCAAATAGTTTTGACAAAAACAGAAATATTCCTATTGAAGGGTCACTGCCTGGATGGGTTATCAAACACAATCAACCGCTTATTATCCCCAATTTTGATAAGGATGAGAGTGCCCTTGGTTACTACGGAAACACAGAAGGCATAAAATCCTTTATGGGTTTTCCAATGGAAGACAGAGGGGTTATTGTCGTTGACAGTAAAAAAAAATGGGTTTTCACTGATAAGGAAAAAAAGATCCTAAATTCGTTTGTCTTGGCGATTAATAAAGAAATTGAAAATGAAAAACGTTTCTTTGATATGGAAGAAAGGCTCGAAACCTTGAATGCAGAAAGGAGAATTTTAAACCTGTTTGATGGATTGAATCAGTCAAAAATATCTGTCAATGAGATATTCAAAGAATGTATAAACCTATCACATGCGGATTTTTGTTTTGTTGGTATTGAAAAAAACGGAAGACTGTTTATTCATGATTTAGTGGGTTTAGATATTGATTATAATGGCAAAGAATGTCCCACTGGAAGTAGCATAGCATCGGTAGTGATGGAAGGGGGGAGAGAACTCTTGCTGCCCCACAGCAGTAGATTCCTTCAAGAAAAGTCTTTATTTTTTCCTGGTGATATGTTGAATGTAAAACAATTTTTTGGATTTCCATTTTTTACAAATGATATAACATTCGGGATGATTGGTTTTGTTACTATGTCTGATAAAAATTTAAAAGAACAATCCATAGGTTTTCTAAGAAATGTTTCTACCCTGCTGTCTTTATATTATTCGTCATTATGGATGAGGGAAAACCTTGAAAAGCTGAAAGATTTTGAACCGGTAACAGATGCACTCCAATTTCCTGTTTTTCTAAAGATACTGGATAAAACCGTAAAAAGACCCGATAAGTTTTCCCTCTTGTCGATCAGACTTTCCGGTATCCATGCATGTAATGAGTTGATGGGACTAAATTTTACAAACAATTTAATAAAAAGGGTGTTTCATATAATAAAAAACTGTGTAGATTCACGTTCCTATATCTCGAGAAGAGGGGGAGGGCGGTTTTGTATATTACTAAAGGGGGATGATGTATATCAAACAAAAAACATCTTAAGGATTTTACATTACAGCATTTTAAAGTGCCTTGAGGAGGAAAAGATTGATAAATCTATATGCAATATTGAAACCGGGGTATCCTATTTCCCGGATGATGGGTTGAGCATGTGGGGTATGTTAGAAAAGACAGAAAAGGGAAAGGTTGGTATTCAAATAAAGGAGGGGTTATGAGTTTTTTTAAAAAACTATTTGGATTATTTTCTACGCATTTTGCTATGGATCTTGGAACGGCTAACACCCTTATTTATCTTAAGGGAGAGGGTGTCATACTGAATGAACCATCCGTTGTTGCAATTGACAATAGTTCGAACAAGGTTATAGCTGTCGGCAAAGATGCAAAAGAATATATAGGTCGGACACCGCCGAATATAAGCGCGATAAGACCTCTGAAGGATGGGGTCATTGCCGATTTTGATGTTACAAAAGCAATGATAAAGTATTTTCTGACCATAGTCAAACGTGATAGAAAGATTTCAAAGCCAAAACTGGTAGTAGGGGTACCTTCAGGCATAACACAAGTAGAGAAAAAGGCTGTTGTGGATGCCTGTTTTCAGGTTGGCATAAAGGATGTGTTTCTTATTGAAGAACCAATGGCTGCAGCTATAGGTTCTGATCTGCCCATTGAAATGCCAAAGGGCAACATGGTTGTCGATATTGGTGGAGGCACGACAGAGGTGGCAATAATAAGCCTTTCTGCGACTGCATACAGTGAATCTCTCAGGGTTGCCGGTAGTGAAATTGACGAGTCGATTATCAGGTACCTTCAAAAAAAATACCAGGTTGCAATTGGTTATATAGCCGCAGAAAAAATAAAAATTGAGGCCGCATCTGTATTGCCAATGGAGGATAAAGGTGATCCAATTAGCATTGTGGGCAAAGACATGTTTACTGGCATACCTAGAAATATAAAAATACCGAGGGATGAAATACGAGAAGCCATCGAGGAACCTGTTTCCGCTATCATTGATTCTGTTAAAAGGGCACTCGAAAAACTGCCTCCTGAATTTGTGTCTGATCTGCACGAAGCTGGAATGGTATTGACAGGGGGTGGGGCAATGCTTAAAGGTCTTAACAAAAGGATAGAAACAGAGACAGATATAAGGGTTCGAGTCGTCGATGATCCCCTGTTTTCAGTTGTGTTAGGTTCGGGTAGGGCGATTGAAGATATGGGAAGATATAAGAAGGTTTTTATTAATTAATCCGATACCTGCCATTCGTCATATGTGTTTCCGTTAAGCTCTGATATAAAACGGGATGGCTTCATTATGATATGCCCTATTTGTTTGTCGTAAGTGAGTAGTGGATAACAAAGGTAAAGTTCATCCATTGCCCTTGTGGTAGCGACATAAAACAATCGCCTCTCCTCTTCTATGTTTCCCTCTTCAATGGCCTTTGGGTTAGGAAAGCGTCCTTCGGCGCACCAAATTATAAAAACCGCTTTCCACTCGAGACCTTTTGCCTGATGAATGGTGCTCAAAACAACCCTTTTGTCTTCTTCACCAGCAGTAATAATTTCTTCGCCACTTATACCGCTCATAAGTGAAAGCTCGCTAAGAAAAGACTCTAAGTCAGAATATTTTGTTGAAAAATTTATTAATTGTCCTATATCTTCGAGTCTTGATTCATAATTCGGGTAGTTGTTCTTTAAATATTCTGTGTATCCATGCTTGAGGACTGTTGAAATCATTTCCGATATTGCATCGTCATTATGCAAATCCCTTAATTTTGTGAATAATACAGACCATAATTCGATGTTTTCTCTCTGGATGTTTTTGAATATTTCCCCGATTTTTTTTGAAACAAACACGTTGAGGGGGTTTTCTACAGTTTTTATATATTCATATATATGGTCTGCTGTCTTTTTTCCAATCCTGGGAAATATCTTTAACATTCTTTTCCACGATACCTCATCGCTGGAATTAACAATAACCCTTAAAAAAGAGACCACATCTTTTATATGTGCCTGCTCAAAAAAACGTAGACCGCTTCTTATCTCATAGGGTATACCCCTTCTTGTCAGTTCCATCTGTAGCTCCATAGAATGGTAGTGCGCCCTGTATAGGACTGCAATGTCATCAATGGATATGTCCTCGTCTCTCATTTCGAGGATCCTCTGTGCTACAAATTCTGCCTGTTGAATGACATCTCTCAGATTTACTACAGCAGGTATAAGACCGTTTTTTCTTATGCTCTTTAATTCCTTTGAGAATTGTTTTTTATTCAGAGATATAGAGTTGTTAGCCAATATCAATATTTCCGGAGTGCTTCTATAATTTGTTTCGAGTTTGAAAATCTTTGCCTCTTCATATTTTTTAGGAAATTCGAGAATATTTTGGAAATTAGCCCCACGAAAAGAATATATGCTTTGTGCGTCATCACCAACCACCATGACGTTTCTGTTTATAAAACCCATAAAATCTACTATCTCTGCTTGAATTTTGTTAGTGTCCTGATATTCATCAACAAGTATGTATGGTAAAGCGATTGCATAATGCCTCCTTAATTCCTCATTTTCGGAAAGTAGTTTATGCCAGTAGAAAAGCAGGTCATCGAAGTCCATTGAGTTTGCAATCCGTTTTTTTTCGGTATATCTTGTAAAAACCATCTTGATTTCATCAACAACATCAAAGAAGTAGGGAAATCTTTCCTTTATACCGTCTTCTAAACTATGTATTGTGTTGATTGAATAGCTGAATATCTCTTTTAACACGGTCCCTTTAGGGAAACGGTGTTCTTTTTTGTTTATCCGAAGATCCCTTAAAGATAATTCAATGAGATCTTTTGCATCTTCGTTGTCGAGGATTGTAAAATTTTTTGTGAATCCCAGCATTTCGCTGTGTCGTCTTAAGATCATGTTTCCTATGTGATGGAAGGTGCCCCCGTATATATAATGTGTATCGATCTTAACAAGATGTTCAACCCTATGTAACATCTCGCGTGCAGCCTTGTTTGTAAACGTAAGAAGCAGGATATTGTTTGGTAATATGCCTTTTTCGAGGAGTCTTGCAACCCTGTAGGTAACGACCCGTGTTTTTCCGCTACCAGCGCCTGCAATTACAAGGGTTGGTCCATTGCCGTTTAATACGACTTCCAACTGCTCTTTATTGAGTTCTTTTTCATAATCAATAAGTGTTTTTTTGGCGGACGTATCCTTATGGAGAACGTAACGTTTCATCAGATTAATTTATATGTCCAATGCCTATTTAATTGATGTATTTTAATAGTCCGTTTCTTGTGTGATGCCTGCAAGTAACCAGTTTTTATTGCCTGTTTTTCTCGTAAAGGTCCAATATTCGAGAAATTTTACAGGGTCGTTTTGGCTGCCCGAGATGACCCTGTTATCAGTTTCGCTTACAGTGTAATCAAGGATGCTCGCAAGAAATTTTACAGTTATGTATTCTTCTCCTTGATCTTGAACTGCATCTACGAT
>MWEV01000268.1 GCA_002071245.1 Deltaproteobacteria bacterium ADurb.Bin026 | reverse complement strand
TCGTGCGGGAAACCAACGACTGCTGATTCTGCAACTGCCGTATTGTATGAGTTAAGTGCTGCCTCAACCTCTGCGGTACCCATCCTGTGACCGGATACATTAACAACGTCGTCAATACGACCCATAAGCCTGAAATAACCGTCTTCATTCCTTATGGCACCATCACCTGAGAAATAGAAACCAGGCTGCTGTACAAAATAGGTGTTGAAAAATCTTTCTGGCTCACCAAAAACACCTCTCATCATGCCCGGCCATGATCTTGCAATGCAGAGTTCGCCCTGCTCATTGACAGGTGCATCTACTGCGGGTTCGTTGGCTGATGACCTTGGCTGTAATGCACGTGCATCAACGCCAAAGAATGGGAGTGTTGCATAGCTTGGTATTGTAGGCCATGCGCCTGGAAGAGGTGTAATAAGGATACCACCTGTTTCTGTCTGCCACCAGGTATCGACGATGGGGCATTTCTCTGAACCGATGTATTTGTGATACCACATCCATGCTTCTGGGTTGATGGGCTCACCCACTGAACCTAAGAGCCTGAGTGAGGACAAATCTCTACCCTGAGGCCATTTCTCGCCTTCTTTCATAAGCGCACGGATCGCTGTAGGTGCTGTATAGAAGATACTGACTTTGAATTTTTCGACTATCTGCCAGAACCTATCAGGATTCGGGAATGTAGGCACAGATTCAAAAACTATCGAAGTTGCTCCGTTAATCATCGGTCCATATACAATGTAAGTATGGCCTGTTACCCAGCCGATGTCTGCAGTGCAGAAAAATATATCCTTATCTTTGTAATCAAAGATGTATTTGAATGAGGAATATGAATATACCATGTAACCACCGGTTGTATGGAGAACACCCTTTGGTTTACCGGTTGAGCCTGATGTGTAAAGTATAAACAATGGATCTTCTGCATCCATCCATTGTACAGGGCATACATCGCTGATGTCGGATGCGGCAATTTCATCCTCAAACCAGGTGTCTCTTCCTGCCTTCATAGGAACATCAAAATTATTGAGTCTCTTGACAACAACAACTTTATCAACGGTATGACCTTCTTTTGCACAGAGGTCGCATGCTATATCGGCGTTTGCCTTTGAGCTTACGTTTTTGCCGGAACGCCAGTAACCGTTTGCTGTAATAAGTATCTTTGCGCCTGCATCGAGGATCCTGTCACGAAGTGCTTCTGCAGAAAAACCACCAAACACGATTGTATGAATAGCACCTATCCTTGCACATGCGAGCATTGCGACCGGCAACTGCCAGATCATCGGAAGATAAATGGCAACTCTATCGCCCTTGCGTACACCTTTTTTCTTTAAAACGTTTGCAAACTTTGATACAAGCTTCAGCATTTCTTTATAGGTAAGCTTCACTACATCTTCATCCGGCTCTCCCTGAAACAGTATGGCAACCTTGTCGCCCCTGCCTTTTTTGATCTGCGCATCGAGGCAGTTATAAGCAAGATTTGTTTTGCCACCGATAAACCACTCGATTTCACCCTTAAAAAAGTCTTCTCTGTTGACCTTTAGCCATTTCTTGTGCCAGTATAATTCCGATGCGATATCGCCCCAGAATGTCTCTGGGTCATTAACAGATTGTTTCCACATTTCTTCGTATTCCGCACGGCTGCCAACATATGCCTGCTCTACAAAATCCTCCAGCGGGTAATACTTACCATTTTCTTCTTTCATTACTGCCATACTCAACCTCCTGAATTAGTATTGGATTGTGTTACTAATAATCTGCCCATTAAACAAAATATTCTAAACATACGTAGGTATGTTGTCAACAAAAATTTGTTAATATTTTCACAATATATATCGTTACCAAAAATGCTTGTCAATACAAATAATCTTAGATATAAGCCTGCATCTTCAAATAGCACAACAAAATATGGTATTACTCAGATAACAAGATTGTGTTTTCTGTTCACAAACTGAGATGCAATTTATGCTTGATGATTCATGAAATATTTTTTAGAATTATCGAAAAAACGGAGATTGCTATGTCAAACAAAAACGAGATCGAGGGTGCCCTCAAAAGATTGATCGATGGCAACAACAGGTATGTTTCGTCAAAAATGGCTCATCCAAATCAAACAGAAAATCGACGTAAAGAGGTTATAAAAGGCCAGAAACCTTTTGCGGTGATTGTTGGATGTTCTGATTCGCGCATCCCTCCTGAAATAATTTTTGACCAGGGAATAGGTGATTTATTTGTAATACGTGTTGCGGGAAATATCGTAGATGATGTTGCGCTCGGAAGCGTTGAGTATGCAGTAGACCACCTGGGCACCAAACTCGTTATTGTGCTGGGTCATGGGAATTGCGGCGCTGTCACGGCAACTGTTCAGGGAGGGGAAGCACACGGACACATAGGAAGCATCGTTAGAACAATTGCGCCTGCTGTTGAGAAAGCCAGAGCACAAACAGGCGACTTGATAGATAACGCAATCAAGATAAACGTTGCTCTTGTTGTTGACGAAATCAAATCCTCGTCGATTATCAAAAAGATGCTCGAACAGGATTCGGTAAGAGTAGCCGGTGCATACTATGACATTGACAGCGGAAAGGTGGATATCATAGCGTAGACAAAAGCACGTTTTCCATCGCTGCTGCATTCTTTTCCATGGTGAATTGCTCGATCTTCTGTCGTGCCGCTTTCCCCATTGAAATACGCAGATTTTCATCGAAAAGACGAGATATCGCCCCAGATAGTTCAACAACATTGCGTGGATCGTCAATTACAAACCCTTCACCTTCGGACAAGAGGGCAGATGCCCCGTTCCATTTGGTTGTGATGGTCGGTAATCCCGATGCCATAGATTCCATTGTTGTAAGCGAGCAGGCATCATAGAATGTCGGATGAACAAGCATATGCGATTCCCTGTAAACCTTCTCTGGCGAGGTCTGTTCACCAAGAAAAACAACAAGATCGGTTACGTTATGTCTGCGTATTAACTCACTGTAACGCCTCCTTTTGCCCCTTCCCATGACAACGAGCCTGAAATCCCGTCTTTTTTTAGAGATATCACCTATCGCTTCGATAAGCGGACCCAGTCCCTTGAGCCTGAAATTGCCTGCAGAAAAAAGTATCTTCAAATCTCCTGACGGTTGAGCCGCAGGCGGTGTAAATCTTTTAATATCAACACCATTGTAAACAACATCGAAATCATCTTCTTTCAGCTTGTAATGTTGTGCCATATGGGTTTTGAGCATATCGGATATGGCGACAATCCTTTTGTATGCCCTTTTACGTATGGGATATTCTGCAATCCATTTCTGAACCCTCTGGTTGAAACTGCTTTTCAGCAAGAGCGCCTTAATCCTTTTTTCTTTCGGGTTATCACAGCTTTCGATTTCCCTTTCCATCCAGATATTATGCACTCCCCCATGGCTTTGGTAAACATCAAGACTAAGTATGTTTCCAAACCCAAGCATAATATCAACAGGAGCAGACTTAAGACATCTTTTTTGGTTGATCGCAAAAGAGAGATTTCTAAGCCATCTCGGAAAGTTTGTAGTGTTTATCTTTAGCAGACGAATACCTTCTGTCTCAATGCCATGGGCACAAAACACACTCACCTCATGTCCTTTCTTTACGAGGTGTGTGGAGAGGTCATAGGCATAACGCTCAGCGCCACCCTTTTTGGGGTTGAAATGATATATGGCAAGGCCAATTCTCACGTGAAAATCCTAAGGGTCAATAAAGGGCAAATGCGAAAAGCTTATGCGAAAAATACATCTTTATCATCCATCATGTTTTTCGATTCCTTTTTTTGATATTTTTTGCATAGTACCTTTTTGCTCTTCGTGTTTAGCCTTTTTTCTCATGGTCGTGATATCAGAAGTTTTTGGTAAAACTCTGCCATCATCTTTGCCTGTTTATTATAGCTCCATTTTTCAATAGCCAATTCCCTCGCCTTTATGCCAAAGGTTTTTCTCATCCCTTCATCGGAAAGCAATGCCATAATCTTTTCTGCAAGCATGTGTTCCTCAGGTCGTACAACAAAACCCGTTCCCCCGTCTTCCACAAGCTCCGGAAGCATACCCATATCCGATACTATCGCTGGTTTGCCCATGGCCATAACCTCTCGCAACGCCCTTGCGCTTCCATCGCTTCCTGCCCTCATCATGATAAAAAGATCGAACATCGCGATCATCGAGAAATAATCATCCACCCTATAGCCGGCAAGTATAACATCATCTTTCAGCCCAAGGGCAGCAAGCGGTTCGTTTATACTTTTTTCAATCTGTGAGCTGCGCCCCACAATCACGAGCTTTACATGTTTGATTTTCTCTCTAACTTGGCTGAAAGCCTTGAGTATTACATCATAACCCCGGTCTGGCTTGAGCCTTCCTATAACACCAATTACCAACTCTCTTTCGTTGAGGTTGAACTCCCCGCGCATGTCCTTTACCTGACCGCTATGAATAGAAACCCCTGGAGGAACAACACATGTTCTCTCAACAGGAAAAGAAAAACCCTTTATGTCCTGCTCTATGATCTTTTTGCTATAACTCACAATACCATCAGTGTGCGAAATCGCCCATGACATGAATGTATTCACAGGCATACCATCTCTTTTGTGATCTGAACGTACAATAAGGGGACGATTTTTCCTCAATAAGAAAGAAAATACAGTTGTGAGGTAATCATGTGACAGGTGTGTGTGTACAATATCGACATTGTTTCTTTTTGCATATTCATTGATTGCCCTTAGGTCATAGATCCAGTCTTTTGGGGAAAAATATCTATTAAGCCTGAATCCGTCATAGGATTTTATGTTTCTCTTTTTTATCTCTTTTTCAACGGTTCTTTCCTTAAACTCCTCGGGGGTCTTCCTGTACGCAAGTGTAACATCTATCCCAAGATCGGTAAGGTGTTCGCAAAGAGACAGGGTAGGTTCTGCCGGACCAGTCCACTTCCAATCGCTAAAAAGATGAAGAACCCTCATAAATCCTCTCATCAACTTGAACTATGTATGGCGAATGACAAAAAGGGGGGATCAAGGTTGCCATGCCGATATACGATATTCAAATTTACATACCATAGAATTCCCGTATGCATTTAGAGACATATATCACTTCATCCTCAGTCAAAGAAGGATACATAGGCAGGGACATTATCTCCTTTGCAGATGCTTCGGCATTCGGAAATGCACCTTCCACATAGCCAAGATGACTATAAACCCCTTGAAGGTGTATAGGTGTTGGGTAATGAATAAGCGTTGATACGTTCTTTTCTTTCAAATATCCCATAAGCTCATCCCGTTCTTTCGTCCTTATGACAAAAAGATGGTATACGCTGTGTGCCCATGACGCTTCATCCATCAACATAACAGGTGTGCCGTCCAGTTCTCGCCTGTACAGCCATGCAATGTGTCTTCTCCTGTTATTCCAATAATCAAGCCTTTCAAGCTTTAATAAAAGCAGTGCAGCCTGTAACTCATCAAGGCGCGAATTAAAACCATCGATGCTATGAACATGTTTTGCAGTTTGTCCGTAAGCCCTCAACATCAATGACTTTTCATATATCTCCTGAGAGTTTGTTGTTATAATGCCGCCATCCCCATAACAACCAAGATTTTTTGTAGGGTAAAAACTGAAGGCAGCTACTTCCCCCAAGCCGCCCACCTTCTTCCCTTTATAAAGCGCCCCGTGCGCTTGACAGGCATCCTCCAAAACCCTAACTCCGTATCTTTTACATACATCGAGTATTTCGTCCATCCTGCAGGGGTGACCATATAGATGAACAGGAATGCACAATTTAATATCCCTTTCTTCTTTTAGGGCTTTCTCAAGCATCTCAGGGTCCATATTAAGTGTTTCGAGTTCTATATCACAAAATACAGGCCTTATGCCGTGGATCGAAAGCCCCATGGCAGTGGACATGTATGTGTTGGGGGTTGTTATAAGCGCATCGCCAGACTTAAGGCCAAGCGAAAGACCACCAATCTTTAACGCATCGGTACCGCTATTTACACCAATTGCATACTTAACTCCTACATATTCTGCAAAGGCCTTTTCAAACTTATCCACCTCTTTACCGAGGACAAATTCGCCGTTAGTTAGGACATCCCTCACACATTCTACAAGTTTATCCTTTATCCCCTGGTGGTCTCTTTCAATGTCAAAGATCTTTACCTCCATTACCAGTACTCCTTTTTGTATTTTCTATAGTATTCGATTGTTTTCTTTATGCCCTCATCAAGGGACACCAACGGTTTCCACCCAGTTGTCTGTTTTATCTTCGTGATATTCGTGTAATAATCGCCCGGCTCAACCTCTTTTCTTTCCTGAGTAAATTCTGTAAATTGTGCATGCCCTGATCCTGCAATTTCAACGATCTTTTTTGCAAGCTCTACGAAACTCACCGGAATACCTGTGCCTACATTAAAAACCTCTCCGTACGCATTGTCCGATGCAGCGGTCATTAACATGCAATCCACGATATCATCGACATAAATGAAATCTCTAAGTATCCTGCCATCACCAAATACGGGTATTGCCTCGTTATCAATAGCCTTTCTGATAAACCAGTTGAAAACACCATATTCATCATGAGCCATCTGATGTCTGGGTCCATAAGTATTCGTAATCCTCAAGCACGCGCCCTTAATGCCAAATATATCGTCATAAACAAGAACCATCTTTTCTGCTGTCAGGTTTGTTACTGCATAGATCCCTTTTGGGTTTGTAGGATGGTCCTCATCTACGGGGAGTTTTACGCTCGAGCCGTACTCACCTCTTGTTCCTGCAAAAACGACGCGCGCATCCCTATTGTTATGCCTTAAGGCCTCGAGCAGTACAAGCGTGCCTCTACAGTTTATCTCCAGATCCTGTATAGGGTTTCGCATGCTATCAACATGGTTGACCTGGCCGGCAAGATGAAAAATATAGTGCTTCCCTTTTACAAGGTGATTCATGGACAAACCGTTTCTTACGTCCGAGAAGTTAACCCTCACCTTGTCTTCAATATCCTTTATGTTAAAAAGGTTTCCGCCCTGCCTCGGCAGCATGTTGTCGACAATGGTAACATGGGCGCCATTTTTTACCAGTTCGATGCACAGGTTGCTACCAATAAAACCTATCCCCCCTGTCACAAGTACCTCTTTATCCTTGAACATCCCCTTTGTCTTCATTGTATTTCTCCATTTCCCACAATTTTGCATGTTTCATAAAAACATAATACATGGTCGATGCAACGATAATTATACCTGGAACACCATCGAGAAAACCTAACTTGAATATGTAGTCTCTGAAAAATCTATATATTGGCCTCAAAAGCATATTGAAAAGATAAAAACGACGTTTCGATGTAAAAAGGTCATTTGCAAATGCCTCTGAATATCTGTCTACGGTTTTAATCTGATGAGAAGTGTTTGTGTATGGTGTATGCATATAATGGTGTTTTAAACGGCCCGTCTTGCCATTCACCGACACCTTGGCATGGATACCCCCCTGCCACTCCCCCCTATCCTTTCTATACAACCTGATCTCGTGGTCAGGGTACCAGCCGCCGTGTTTTATCTCTCTGCCGAGATAGATATTTCTCCTTTTCACCATAAAACCATCATAATCCGTCCCTGAAAGAATAAGCCCTTTTATCTCATCTTTTATATCTTCAGTAAGCCATTCATCAGCGTCTATGAACAAAACCCATGTGTTTTTGCATCTGTCCTGTGCATATTGATATTTTTCCCTCTGGCTTGTCGTATCGAATTGAAAGATATCCTTAGTGTACCGTCCAATTATATCTATAGCGCCATCCGTGCTGTGAGAATCAACCACAACAACCTCATCTGCCCACCCTGCAACACTTTTGAGTGCCTTTTCAATGGTAGAGGCATTGTTCAGGGTAATCATATACACGGAGAGGGGCAATGTAGGGTGTGGTGTGTTGGACGTAAGTTTGGAGGCCGTTGTTTTTTTCATTCTTCGTTTAAGCTTTTCCCATGTTTTTTGAATTTTGTTAATGTACAACAAAAAGTGCTTGAAATCAAACAGTAAAAATTAGAGCGTCCTAAAATGGCAAACGTTGTTCATCTTTTTTATGTAAGAACTATTCCTATTTCAAAATAGGATAAATTTTGAATTAATAAAGGTCTCTGCACACCTATCTATCCAATAATGTCTTGCAACTATAGACATACTTAAACATGATGTTGATTATCAAACTTCAAGTAGACCTCCCAATAACAGACAGATTCGCCGCTCATGGGTTTTGCCGATTCTTTCATGGAACAGCAAGAACAAAAGAATACATTTTTCAACAAAATAGACCGGATTATTGACTGGAAGAGTATTGATGTTTCGCCCGTACACATAAATAAGACCCCTTCACAATAAATATCCCATAAAACATCTGCAACAATTATGACATATAAACTGACATAATGCTGTCATTCATGTATGTTATTATATAGATAAAAATCGAGGGGGTGCCAACATGTCTTACAAGTTTGATTCTTTGATGATAATACTCAACAAACTTGACAACAATGAAGATATAACCGTCTCAAGCCTATGTGAAGTGCTTGAAGTTAGTTCAAGGACAATCCACCGATATATGAACACCCTCCTTATGGCAGGCTTTCCCATCCTATTTGACAGGAATAAAAACAGCTATGTCTTTGAGGAAGGATACTCGCTTAAAAAACCCCACCTGTCAGTCGAAGAAACCCTTGCGCTTGCAATGGCGGGCAAACTCCTTGCAAACTTCGGCCCCGGCATGGAAAAAGGCTTGTCCGGAATAGAGAAGAAGCTGTCCTCCCGTACATCTGACGACATGAAACACATAATATTCTCAAGCGAATACATACCTTCCCACCCCGACCGGTATTTAAGCGACATCCACGATGCCATAATCAACTATCGCAAGATAAAGATCACATACAAATCCCTCATGGCCAAAAAACCTTCTGAAAGCAAGGTCGATCCCTACTATCTTTTCTTTAGGGAAGGCATTTGGTATTTAAGGGGATATTACTACAGAGACAATGCCCCCAGAACCTTTGCCTTAGACCGCATTATATCCCTTTCCGTTCTTGACGAACACTATGTCCCAAGCAACATATCCCCTGAGGATGAACTGTCCTCAGCCTTTGGCGCTTTCATTGACGGCGAGCCTGTCAATATTGTCTTAAGGTTTGCATCGGAGTGCAAACCCTTCATCTTGAGGAAAAAATGGCACAAGAGCCAAAAGATAACAGAGCTGCAAAGCGGTGAGATTGAGATGTCACTGACCGTCAATGGCCTCATTGGCATAGAGGCCTGGCTCTACCAGTGGATACCCCACGTTAAGGTGGTTTCTCCGGAAGAACTCAAGGAAGCATTCAAGGCAAGCATCCTCGCCGAACTTACCTATATAGAAAAATAAAAATTATTTTTCACACTGCCATAATGTTGTCATCTTAGCCTGATACAATATTTATATGTATGCGGGAAATCGAATGTTTCCTTCATGCCATCATCAAAAGGAAGGGTGATATGCCGCGTTTTAAATTAAAGGTTGAGGAGGACGATTTCAAGAATAGGTTTATTTTCTCGGCTATAAAAGACAGACCAAAAAAGGGAGGGCAACATGGATCAAGACATCAAAAATTTTATCAACAGGATTAAATCTGGCGATATGCAGGTACACGACAACCTGGCAGTCATACCGCTTTTTCTGGACGGCAACGGGGGCCCATCATACATCACCCTGAAAGAGGCGCTCGATATGGGCACGTTCATTGTAACTGAGATAAGCGAAGGAGGCAACGTACCTGAACTTAAGGTAATCAATAAAGGAGATATCCCCGTCATTTTGCTCGATGGCGAAGAACTCTCAGGTGCCAAACAGAACAGGGTGTTGAATACAACGGTACTTATAGCCGGTATGAGCGAAACTGTAATCCCGGTGAGCTGCACGGAGCATGGCAGATGGTCCTATACCTCATCCGAATTCAGGGATTCTGACTTGATCATGGCATACAACATAAAGAGGAAAAAGGCCAGGTCCGTCATGAGAAACGTTCGGGAAACAGGGAGATATGCGTCAGACCAGGGAGAAGTCTGGGACGACATCCAGGCAATGTCCGGCAACGCAAAGGTTCATTCGAGCACAGGCGCAATGAAGGATGTGTTCGAATCAAGAGAAAAAGACTTAGACGATTACCTAAACGCCATCACGATGATGCCAGAACAGAGAGGCATGATGGTAATAATAAATGGTGTGCTTATGGGATTTGATGTGCTCTCAAGCAACACCGCTTATGCAAAACTACACCAGAAACTCCTTAAGAGCTGCGCCATTGAAGCACTGCTTGATAGAAAGAAAAAGACAATAACACCCAACCCTGCGATAGTAGAGGGTTTTTTGCAGGAAATTATCACTTGCAATGAAACGAAGCATAAATCTGTCGGTCTTGGGATTGATTACCGTTTTGAAGGCAAGGAAAAAGTAGGCACCGCCCTTGTGCATGAAGATAATGTAATCCACCTGGCCTTTTTTAGCCTTCCAGAAAGCGAAAAGATAGGAAGGATGGCAGGCATGAGCCAGAGAAGGCGAAACAGAACGAGGTGACAGAAGGTCTCATGCTAAAATACATTTTACTTATATGCTCGGTTCTCTGTATATGCTCTTTCGGAACCGAACTGATGGCCCCCGAGATAACCGAACGGGATATCTTCGGGTTTGAGAGCTACAGCATAGAAGAAGATGGCGCTATCCGCGACAGTGATGGCGCCATCAAGGGGTGGTTCACAAAAAATGCTGTTTATGATGAATATTGGAGGTGCGTAATGCTTTTGGAGATACGCCCTGTGGCTGGCCGCAGGACGCCATAGATGGTGCCCTTTAAGCGTTCTTGAATGCCGTGCCATAAGAGCATTTGACAAAATCGGCAAAAGCGTT